>JBEIGR010000043.1:0-17006 GCA_040381795.1 Verrucomicrobiaceae bacterium
ACGCTGCGGCACCTGGAGCTGTTGCGCAACGAAGACCGTCAACGCATCGAGGCCCACGACGCCAAGATCCACGTGCTGGAACGTGCCACCGACGTGGTCAAAACCGACGTCAACTACATCCGTCTCACCGTCGATGAGATCAAACGCGACGTGAAGGAGTCCGGGCGTTGACACCCGCACCAGCTTCATGTTGCAAGGATCGTTCATTGTCGGATTCACGGTCGCGGAGATTCTCCGCATTCAGGCGAAAGCCAAAGAGATTCTCATGGAGGGCAAGACTCTCATGAGTTGGGCTGACAGTGGCTCCACCGCCACCAAGCAGTTCCCCATGACCGTGGACCAGACGCTGGCTGAATGCGCTCATGCGCTGCGAGTGCTTGATCCCGCCACCTACGGCCGCCGTCGCCGCCTCGCTCATTCATCCGTCAGCCATCTCGCCAAATGAACGCCCTGCATCAATGGGCGGCCCACTGGCTGCCCCCTGCCCTTCTGCCCAAGGCGTGGACCTCCGTCTATGAATCCGCCAACGCCTCGCCCCGACGCGGTTCGGTGCCCGGTGCTGCTCCGCGCGATGCCAAGCATGATCTCACGCCGCACGTCCACCGCGAGCTGGTGCGGCGTTCTCGCTACCTCTCCAAAAACTCCGGCTTCGTGCGCGAGATGGTCGGCAACATGGCGGTCTATTCAACCGGTGATGGCATCCGCCCGCAGGCGCAGTCCGAAGACCCGGAATGGAACCGAAAAGCGAAGGACTACTTTCGCGCCTGGTCCACCCGCTGCGAGGTGACCACACGCTTCAGCTTCGAGGAGGTTCAGTCCTTGGTGTGCCGCGGCATGGATGTGGACGGCGAATACTTCATCCACCTCACCCGCGATAGGCTCGGCATCGCCTCGCTGCAGTTGATCGAGTCGCACCGCATCGGCGAGGGCAACACGGCCATGCAATCGTTCCATGGCATCACGTTGGATGAATGGGGAGCGCCGCTCTCCTACCGCGTGCTGGAGGATCAGTCATCCCGAGAAATCCCAGCGCCAAGCATGCTGCATGTGTTTGAGCCGGAGAACGCCACCTCGGTGCGCAACGCCCCGGCCATCCAGCACTCCATCAACCACATCCTCGATGAGATGGAACTTCTCGCGCTGGAAAAGCACGCCGTGAAGGACAACTGCGACGTGACGCGCGTGCTCAAAACCGAAACGGGCGATTTGAATGACGATTCCGACTTTGCCATCGAGGGGCAGCAGGCTGCGGCCTCCGAAGGCACCAATCCCGCATCGCTCCAGCAGATCACCGGCGGCAAGCTCGTGGCGCTCAAAATTAACGAGTCGCTGGACTCGTTCGAGCCCAAGCGCCCATCCCCCACGTTCACAGGTTTTCTGGAGCATCTGCGCCGCGACTCCGCGCTTGGCGTGCTGCCCTACGAGTTCGCGGCGGACTCCAGCAAGATCGGAGGCGCGGGCGTGCGCCTGGTTGTGGCCAAGGCTGACCGGCGTTTCTCGTATCGTCAGATGATCCTCATCCAGCGCTTCATCAAGCCGGTGTGGTTCTATGTGATCGGTGACGCCATCGCTCGAGGCGAACTGCCACCCGTGCAGGGATGGTGGAAGATCAGTTGCGTGACCCCTCGCCGCATCACGGTGGACGCAGGCCGCGAAGCGCAGCAGAACCGCTCGGATGTGGAGATGGGCCTCAAGACCATCAGCGATCACTACGAGGAACTCGGCGCGGACTTTGGCGAGGAACTGGAGCGCCGGGCACGTGACGCGAAGATGATCCTTGAGACGGCCACGAAGTACGGGGTACCGCTTGAGATGCTGTGGAAGCCTTCATCAGGGCAGCAATCAGGGGATCTGGTTTTCAAACCGACCACAACGTAGCCATTAAATACCCGGCTGTGAGATACAGTGGTTCGCTAAGCCTCCGCCGCCAGTTTGCCCCCATCGCTACTGAAGCCGACTTGGCGCAATGACTCGCCGCACTGCTTGCCGGCATCAGCGCTCTCAGCCGTCGCACCATGCTCGCTTCCGACAGGCTGCCCACCTATGCGCTGGGTCCCAAGATACTCGAATCATGGTTGGAGCGAGGCACTTTGATCGGATGCCACGATGAAGAGCATGCAACAGCTAGGATCGAGGTCTGGTCTTACGAGCCGAAACTCCTCGGTGACAACGAATCCGTTGATCCACTCTCGCTCTATCTCAGCCTGCGCTACAGCGCTGATGAGCGCGTCCAACAACAGCTCGAACGGCTCATGGAGGAGGTCAAATGGAAGGACGGCGAGCCCAAAGAGTGATCGCCGAAAAGCATCATTTCCACGGCCCGCCTGCCATCCAGCGTTGCGTGAACGTGGTTGCCTTGGTGATCGCTTGAAGCGGTGAGATCACAAACGCGGCGACGCGCTGCACCACTTCTGCAAGCGAGCGGGATTCAGTGAGTTTGCTTTTCTCGCAGAAGCCAGCCCATTGCTTGCTGCGCACCGGATCGGTGCCGAACGATTCCAACAGACCATCAGGGTTGGCCGTGGCGATGTACAGCCAGCCGCGCCGTTTCAACGTCGCTTCAATGGCTTCACGCAGGAGAGAGCCATCAAAATCAAACCGCTCCGAGAGGAACAGCAGGTCGAAGTAATCTTTGAAGCGCGTGTTGATGTCACCCAGCTTGATGATGGCAGCGAGCTTTTCCGCCACCACGGTTTCTCGCGCGTAGCAGCGCAGCACCGGCGCGGGCATGTCCAGAAGGCACGGATATGATTCCTCTTGAGGCTGGGGAGTCAGGGCATCCCCAAAGCCTACATCCACTTGCAACGTTATCCGTGCCTCGCCGATGTGGGCAATGACCTTCACGCGCACACCGCCGTATTCAGCGTCGTCTCGGATTGCGCCGGCGGAAACTGCTTCGGAATCGAACGTCACCCCGTCATCGTCCACCGCTTGATTGCAAAAATCGCGGAACACATCCTTCAACGCAGCTTGTGACGAATCCCCGAAACTCAAGAGATCCAGATCGCGGGTTTGCCGGTGCGGAGAGCCTTGCCACACCGCAAACAGCATCGCTCCCTTCAAGATGAACTTGTCTCGGTGCTTCGATACAGACAACCGATAGAGCAGACGTTCGAGGCAGTAGCGCGTGAGCACGGTGTTGTAGTCCTGCCCGGTGCCCTCGTTCAGTTTCAGGAGCCGTGCGCGCACAGAAGCTGCGAGGTTGGTTTTCGGTTTCTTGTTCAAGCGAGTGTTTCCAGGTAGGGGCGCATCACGTTATACACGCGGCAGGTTTTGGCGCTACGCACAAGTTCCGAGGACGTGGCCTTGCGGTCCTTCCAGCCGCTTTGCAGGGCTTCGTAGGCCACGGCGGTGGTGATCTGGTTGCGGAACTTGAAGCAGTCCGCAACGGTCTTGGCGGGCGTGTAAATTTTGACTTCGACGCCCTCGATGCGATGCGTCTTGATGTCGGCGGAGAAGGCCGGTTCGGAGAATCGCATCACACGAAGTTGCAGATCCTTGGGGCGGGGGATGCGCGCACCTTTGGGCAGTGCGATCCAGATTTCATGCGGCATCTCAAGACTCAGTTCGTGGAACTGGAGTGCAGAGAGCAGACAGATCACAGCTTGAGGGAAACGCTTCGCGACTTCTGCTAGGGAGTGATGTTCAGTGAGTTCAAACTCGGGAGAGATGTAGAGACCGCGTCCCGTGCGGACTAGATCACCTGAGGCGACGAGACTGGAGAGCCGTTTCCTGGATACCCCAAAGCGCGCCATCTCACGCGGTCGCAGAATTTGCGAACGGGCGAGGGTGAGCACTTTATGGCTTCGATTCTTCATGAAGCAGAGGTTACCATACGTTGCTAGATGTTGGCAAGTAGTGACATTGTGTTTCTTGGTGGGAAAAGCCTTCCGCTCGCGACTACTGCGTGTGCCGCTACCCATTCAAGCAGGTACACCCCGCAACGCCCCGAATACTCCTTGCCAGGCCGACCACTGGCCGGACGCCTCATGTTTCGGCCATCAGCGCACTGCCCACCCACCGAGAATGTCTTGCCGCTCCCTAAGGTGGCCATTCTTCTGGCCCGTGCCATATGGGAAACCACAAGAGAAGAGAGGATGAAGCTACTTTCGTCTACGATCGAATGAACATCTTTCCCTCAAAACCTCTGCTCGAACCGTCCACCAAATGTGATCAGGAGAAGTTCTTTGAGCCAACCGTCGTTGACACTCCCGCCGGGGCGTGACCGCGCTCGATTCCCTTCTCTCCCGCCAACCCTGGCTCATCACCACCGATGCCATGCAAGGCATGGTGGCCCAGGCAGTCGCCTTCTTTGACGCCCGCATTCAACTGCCGGACGCATCACGCAACGCCTTGCTCTCGGTGAGCGATGGTGTCGCCATCATTGATCTGCATGGCCCGCTCATGCGCCAGCCGGACCTGATCTCCTCCCTGCTCTTCGGTGCCACCGACATGAACGAGGTTACTGACGCCATTCAAGAGGCGGTTCAGCGGGACGATGTGCAGTCCATCCTTCTCGACATCAACTCGCCGGGAGGAACGGTGAATGGCACGCCCGAACTGGCTCAAGCCGTGGCCGATGCCGCAAAGCTCAAGACCACTTATGCGTTCAGCGCGGGGCAGATGTGCAGCGCGGCTTACTGGATCGCCTCGCAATGTGACGCCATCTATGCCACGCCGAGTGCTCGTGTTGGTTCCATCGGCGTGATGCTGCCCTTCATCGACAGCACCGAGAAGTTCCGCAGCGAAGGGCTGAAGGTGGAGGTGTTTGCGGCGGGCAGGTTCAAGGGCATGGCCACGCCGGGCGTGCCACTCAGCGAAGAACAGCGTGCGCTCATTCAATCCGACATTGAGGAAATCGCCGCCGAGTTCAAGACCGCTGTGCTGGCACGGGGACGCAAGATTCCGGACAGCGCGATGGAAGGCCAGAGCTTCAGCGCTCGCAACGCCCAGCGTCTCAATCTGGCCGGCATGGTCAAGAGCCGTGACGAGGTGATCGCCCGGTTGCGCTCGATGCACACGGCCCGAGTTGACACGCCATCCCGGACATCCACTCCGATGAAAACTGCCGAAGAACAACTTAGCGAGGCGCTCGTGCGCATCACCACCCTCGAATCCGACGCAACGGCGCACGATTCCCTCATGGCCGATGCGTCGGCACAAATTGCCGCTGCCAACCAGGCGCGCCAGCAAGGCGAAGCCGCCCTCGAAGCTCTGCGCTCCGAGTTTCAGGCGGAAAGCGAAGCGCAGAACGCCAAACTCGCCGCTTTGAAGGCCGATTTTGACCAGGCCTCGTTGCGCAACAAGGAACTCGAGACGCAGGCCGCCGATCTCCGCGCCCGTGAGCAGGACCTCGAAAAACGCGCAGCGATCAAAGCGGCACAAATTGCCGCCTCCATGGGCACACAGGTTCCGGCGTGCATCACCCCGCGCGGTGAAACGCAGGCAGATGACCTGCTCGCCCGCTTCAAGGCGATCAATGATCCGCGCGAGCAGAGCCATTTCTGGCGCTCGCTCACGCCGCAGCAACAATCGGCGATCCTCAACGCCCGCACGTGATCCCCACCGACTGACGACAACCATCTCAAGAACACCCTCACCGCTTATTCACCATGGCCAACACCCTCACCAACCTCAAAGACATCAAGGTCGCACAGTCAGCTCTCCAGCCGTTCATGGCCGCTCTGCTGCCCATGCGCGCCTTCTCCTCGAACTTCTCGCCCGATCCGGCGGACAAGCTCGACACTGTGCGCGTGCCGATCATCGGAGCCCCTTCTCCGGCGAGCAACTTCGCGGGCAGCTACACCATCAACGTGGATTCCATGATCGACGTGGTGCCTGTGCAGTTGAACCGGCACAAGTTCAAGACCGTGCACCTCACCGCTCGCGAGGCCGCGGAGACTGCCCTCAATGTGCTGGAGAACCTTGTCGCCAGCGCGGTCAAGCAGCTCGCGCAGGACGTGCTGCAGGACATTTTCTCCGAGATCACTGCGGCCAGCTACGGCGCGCCGGCGATCCCGCCGCTCAATGCTAGTGCCTTCGACTACAAGAAGGTGCTCGGCGTGCGCGAGGCCTGTGCCGCCGCAAAGATGCCCGTGAGCGACCGCGCCCTGGTGCTCGATGGTGCATTCTTCACCAACCTCCTCGGCGACGACATCGTGGCCAAGAGCTTCATGCCGCCCATCGTGCAGCCGGGTGTGGTCGAGGGGCAGATCCGCCGTCTGGCCGGGTTCGATGTCTACGAAACCGTGATCCTGCCGGAGAATGGAGAAAAGCTCGTGGGCTTCGCCGCCCACCCGAGCTGTCTGGCGGTGGCCATGCGCTACCTGCAGCCGGTTGCTGAATACGACGAGGCAGGCGCTGTCACCGATCCGGATACCGGCCTCACCTTCGGCTATCTTCGCTACACCGAGACGAGCAGCAACCGCGTGTTCATCACGGTGGAGTGCCTCTATGGGTACAAGGTGGCCATCGCCGACGGGCTCAAGCGCATCGTAAAGAGTTGAGTGGATTTCTCGTGGCGCAATCCACGGGTTCGGGTGCAGCCCTCCTTTGCCTCGTGCGGGGAGGGCTGTTTTGTTGGTATTCGTGGCACTCCAACATAGAGGCGTAAAACGACACCCATGGACGCTCCAGTTCGTTCTATTCCAACAAATCCGTGGATATAAATCTGCTGACAAACCTCACGATCTGTGAATGATATTTGACCAAATCAACACGCCTACCATGACGCCATCAGAACAGCAATCCATGACATTCCGCTGCAGACCTTCACTGAAGGTCATGCTCATTTGCGGGCTTTTTTTCGGTACTTGCGCCGCCGTGATTGGCCAAAAGGCATCCACGAACACGAAGGGACTGATATTGAATGGGATCATTGAGTTTAGTCCCTCAGGTGCCTCGACCTTCTATTGGGTTCTTACAGCATTATCTATTCTTTTCGTCTTGGCGGCTGGGTGGATGATTGTCACCACATTGGTTCATGGAGTGCCAGACGTTGTCTTGACCAACGAGGCCATTTCATTTCCGGTCGGATTCCCAATCAAGCGACCATTTAGATTGCCCTACGCTGAGATCACCGGTTTGAGCCAGAGCGAGGTGAGCGGACAGCGAATCCTCACGCTTCACACAGCCGCGAAGAAGCATCACATAGCACTAAACTGGCTTGGATCGAGGGACGCAGAGGTTGCTTTAACTCGTGAGTTGGCTCAGCAACTTTCCAGAGATAGCGGAGGTTCAGAGACATGACCTCGCCGACCACAGGCCAACCAAGAAATACTTTCAACCGTGAGCCCACCAACGGGACTAACCGCCATGCAAGCCATCACCATTCGTATCGCCGTCTTTTTGCTGCTGAGTTCCTTTGCCTCATCGAAGGACGTTACCATCGACGGCGGCTCAGTCGTTTTTAGCATTCCAGGAGAATTCTCCGATCTCTCGCAAGAAGAAATCAACGCGAAGTATCCCTCAATTAACGCGCCCAAGCAGGTAGTTGGCACAGAACGCAGATCGACGACTATCGCCTATCAACTCCAAGAGCAATCTGTCAAACTATCTGACCTGCCGGATGTACAGGAGGCGTTCACGAAGGTATTCGACCGCATAATTCCAGGGATCGAGTGGAAACAGAATGCTCTCGTAGATTTGGCTGGCCAGAAGTGGTTTCTCATGGAGATGACCTCACGAGCGATAGACCAAGATATTCACAACATTGTTCTGATTACTTCGCACAAGGGCAAGATGCTCATGTTCAATTTTAACTCCACGAAGAATGAATTTCCAAAGATGGAGTCTATTCTCCGAGACAGCATCAAAACAATCACTCTGAAACCATGAAAGCGCTTAAACTCCAAGGGCGAACAATGGCGCTGCTGGAGAACGGGAGGGCGCGTATTGTCGTATCAAAGTCCATCGCAGTTTGAATATCACCCACTCCTTTCATGCTCTGCGCCACCCCTCCCGTGCCAGAGCTTAATCGTGCGGTAGCAAAATGAAATTCCACTTGCTCATAGCGGCTCTGTTTTCCGTGTCATTGGCTTGGGCGGAGCCTCAGATGGAGATGCACAGAGTGCAGGCGACCACGATAGATCCGTCGGGATGGTATCTCGCCGCATCGACACATGGATCGTTCTCGGTCCTGATTCCGATTCCGTTCAATGATTTTACGGTCACTGACGACGACCCGACAGCTGGGAGAATCAAGACACACACCGTGGGTGCGAAGAGCGCTGAGGGTATCAAGTTCTCTGCTACAGAAACACCGATCATTGTGGGAAAGTCTCCTAGCGACCTAGCCGCTTTACCTCAGCAACTCAAGAAGTCCGGTCAGACGGTTTCAGAGATCGATACGTCGTCTTTTGCCGGATACCCCTCTGTGTCCTTCGCACAGCTGGGCGCGACATCGGGTGTATACACGCGTTACGTTAAGACGCCCAAGAGTCTTATCGTCGTCATTCTAGAGTATCCGCTTGATCAGGCAAAAGTCGCAGACGAACTCAAGTCCACTTTTCTGACCTCACTAAACATTACCAACACCGAACAAGGTCGTGGAGCCAACGCGCTACCGCGCGCGGATCACGACTGACGTTAGCCCAAGAATCCATGTTCAAGCGCCTCCTCGCCATCTTCTCAACGACTGCGGCTGCTGCGGCGCTCCTAGCCGCACCTGCGCCGAAGGTGACTCCTCATGCTGAGTTGATCTACCCGTATGTTGTACCGAAAGAGTATCTTCAGCACGGCCCGACACAGCCGGACGGAATCACCAGAACACTCGGGCATGATCTCTTCATCGTGTTAGTTCATGATCTTGATGGCTTAGTTCAGAATGTTCTGCCAGACGATCTGAAGAAACTCGGGCTGACGCCCGAGCAAGCCCAGAAGCAGGCAGACACCAATTTGGCTGCACTGATCAAAGAACAGAAGGTGCATAGCAGCGTGTTCGCCAGCGGCCCGCAAGGAAAACCCTTTGCGCTGTTTGGAGGTCACTGGGCGGCAGCCGCGAGTTCCACTTGGACCGGCCTTTACGTAGCACTCTCAAAGGCGCTTGGGTCTGGGCAGCTCATCGTTTCGATTCCGCATCGTGAGGCCATGCTTGTTTTTCCTGACGGTGGCCCTGCTTACCTCGAAGCGATGAAAGCCATAATACGGGAGAAGGAAGCAGATGGTGACAAGCTGCTCACCTGGAATCTGTTTGATCTAACCAAAGACGGCCTTAAACCACGAAAAAATGAAGCCGAACAAGATGGTGGTGGACACCAGGCTACCAGCTCTGAGTCGAAATGTGCCTCATGACTACAACCCTTAACCCTGTTTCGATGTGGCCCTGAGCGACCGAGCAGAGTGTTGCGCGGTATTGCACAGCAAGGTGCGCTTGACACCCAACTCATCGCATGACCATCCACGAGGAAATCGCCGCCGACTTTGCGCAGATGCTGCGCGAGTTCGGCAAGACCATCCGCTACGAGGACCGAGAGATCGCGGCCATGATCTCCGAGCCGATGCTCTCCAACGAACTGGTGCTTGGCGGCGAGGTCGATGACGTGCGCTTCACTGCCAAGGTGCTGCGTTCCGCTCTTTCCGAACTCCCGCGCAGCGGCCAGATCGTCCACTGGGATCAGAAGGACTACCGCATCAAGGCTGTGATGAACCGCTCACCACACGCCATCGTCACCCTCGAACTCGGCCCCGCCGATCCTTGATCCATCATGCGAGTCACCGCCAAGGTCACGGGCATCGACCCGCTCAAAAAGAAGATCGCGCTTTTCCCCAAGGAAACGCAGCGCCCGATGGACCGGCTGCTCATCCAGGAGGTTCGCACACTGGCCGTGGAATGCGCACGAGTGACATTGCCCTTCGGCCTTTCCGACAAAGCCTACAAAGGTCTGGCCGCCCGCATCGCGGCGGACATCAAGCGCATCTTCAAGCCTGCCGACGACTTTGCCAGCAATCCGGACGCCCTCATGGCCATCGCAAGGCTCGCCCCAGCGCGCTGGGACCCGGCCCTGGCACGTCAATACCGCCTCGCCGCCAGCAAGGGCGAATCGGAGAGGGCCCGGCGTTTGCTTCGAAAAATCTGCGCCAACGCGGGCATCTCCATCGGAGCCATCCGCGCCGACCTGCACCAAAAAGCACGCTCGGGTCGTTATGGCCGCGTGCCCAATGACGCCAAGCCGCTGGCCATCATTTCCAGAGGGGACGCGCTCAACCGCTACATCGCCAAGGTTCAACGCCAGATCGGCGCGGTGAAGGCAGGATGGATCGCCGCCGCCAAGAAGCTCGGTGGCAGCGTTCGCAACGTGCCCCGCTGGGCAAACACCGGCATGCACAAAAAATCCCAGGGAAACGCCGACGTGAGGCGGCAGCCAAAGGGCACTCAAATCGCGTTGCACAACAACGTCAGCTACGCCCCAGCCGCCAGCAGCATGGCCAATCTTCAAGCCGCCGAACGCCGCGCCAGCATCCGCCTGCAAAAGGCCATCGCCGAAAAACTCAAGGCCATCGCCGCGCGCGCGTTTCGACATGGGAAGTAGGGCATGGAACAGACGCCCTCGCTCGAATACTGTCTCGCCACGCTCGTTGCCGACTACCTGCGGCAGGTTCAGCAGAGCGGCGGACTGCCATCAGCTCTCGGTATTGGCATCGGCCTGGAGATGACCGCCCGCCAGCGCCCCTGCGTAGTCTGCCACATCGACACGCTCGAGTTTGCGCATCCAAAGATCATCGAAGCCTCGGGGTTCATCCTATTGCATACCCACGCTGATGAAACGCCTGTGCTCGATGAAGCCATCTGGGTCTCGGCGCTGCGCGATGCGCTTTCCAACACCCAAGCCATCTTCGATTGGACCGCCACCCTTCCGCAGCCGGAGCAAAAATGGGATCTGCGCCGCCTGCGTCTGACGCGCTGTGAGAGCGAGATCGGCCGTGAGGAGCGCACACGCACCCACACGATCCGCTTTGCGGCGGGCGTCAGAGCCTCATGACGAGGGCGCCACGTCCATGATTTGACATGCGTCTCCTGCCAGAACCCACGCATCGACATGCCTGCCCCATCAGCACTTCACATCCACGGCACCGCCGACCCAAACGACATCCTCGATGAGCCGGCCTCCAATCCGGTGCTCGATGTCCAGGAGTTCAAGTTTGCCTTCAGTCGTGAACGCCGCGAGCGCCGCAACAGCTTCGGTGCGTTCCGACGCCTGGAGTATTTTAATCCGCTGCTCACCATGACACTGACCGCTTTTGTCACCGGAGGCGGTCTTGCCTCCCAGGCTGTTGGAACGCGGGTGACAAGCCTGGCCAATTTCGCCGCCGAACGCCGTGGCATGGACCCGGCGGTGGGCACCATGATCCTCGAGGACACTGAGGACAGTCTATCCCTGGAAGAGGACACCAAGACCAGCATGCAGATCCTGCACGCGCCCTTTGTGATCACGATCTGAGCATGCCTCAACCTTTTGCGAAAACCCTCATGCAGGCATTCACCCGGACCACCAACGTCAACCGTGCCGCCGCGCTCTCCACGCTCGGCATCGAGATCCAAATTGACCAGACTACCGACCTTCAAAGCGGCAGAGGTTGGAAGACCATCCTCGTTGCCAATGAGTCCACCGATGTGCTCGCAACGCTGGTTCGGCCCGGCAATGGCGACACACCGCACACTCCCAAACATCAGACACGGCTCATTCTGGGCCTTCTGGAAAGCGGGAAGCTCGCCACCGCCGATCCGCATCATCCGCTGCTCGACATGCTTGGGGCGTGCGCCAACCGCGAAGCCTTGGTCAACTGGCTCAAGACTGGAACCGCATACCGCATCGGCCTCATCGAGGGACGCCGCCGCTGTGCGCTCTTTGAAGGCGACGAGCCGCCCAGTGTGAAAGAAGCGCCCGGCTTCCGAACCACCGACATCAAGCTGACCGCCGCGCTGGCAAGCCTCGGCTGTCCCGTGTGCCGGATCGAGCCGGCTGGATCATCGCAGAAATGCAGCTTCTATCTGCCGCACCGGGGATACCCGACCGGCGAGCCGGGCATCGTGGTGGCTGACCTGGTCAACGCCTACCGCAGCGGTGTCCTCGCTGCTGAGAGCCCCGAGCACCCGCTGCTTTGGATGATGCAGTGCCTCATCAACCGAGAGGCCATCCTCGACTTCATGTTCAGGCAAACGCCCACCATCCTCATCCGAGCCCCAGGCACCGGCCGCGCCTCCCTGGTGCGCAAAGACGCCACGGCTGCCTGCCTCGACAAGGTCCGCCAAAGACTGGGGATCAGCTTTTAACACCCCCTGCAAATCCATGTGTCACGATCCAACATCAACCGGCTCCTCTCCAGAACCCAACGGTTTACTGGCAAGCCCGCCAACCATCATCGACGATCCTGCGCTGGATGCCGGTGCCCCAACTCCGGGACACTCCGAGCAAGTGACCCCGCCCTTCAACGCCGCGGATCATGCGGAGGCAGGCCGCCGCGCCGAGGAGGTTCATGCCGCCTACAGCGCTGGAACCACCCATTGGAAAAACATCGCGCTCGCCCCTTTTGCCATCAGCCGTGAAGGTGACTGGCTTCTCCACCGCACCACCTTGGGATGCCCCCGCTTGAGCAAATCGTCACCAGGCCTCAGGCCATGCTCAGCGACGCGCTGCGCGTGCTATGGTTTCTGGCGCATGATCCCTCGGCATGGCTCTCAATCGCCTCCATGCATGAGATCGACGGCAGATGGCATGTGCGCAGCGCGCATGACCGCGCCATGGAGATCGAGGCCGGCATCCGCGCGTGGGCAGATGAGCATGTGCAGAGCAGCGAGCACGCGCTGGCCGTGATGCTCTTCTACCAGCTCTACAACGGCACCCGCGAGACCCGAGCCACCGTCAAAACCTCCAGAAATCACGATCCCGAAAAAGCGGGAAACTAGCCCTGCCTGCCGAGGCCGCCTGGTATGTCAGCAGCGTCGCGCAGGCCGTCCCATCTCTCACCGAGCATGAAATCCGATACTTTCTCCCTCAGCAGCGGGGCTGGAGCTACGTCCACTGCCGGCAGCTTGAGCATGGTGCTGAAACCCGGTGGATTCATCCGGATCACAACCATGAGGGGCGCTGGTGGAACAAGGTCCTCCGGTGGTTCGCACAGCCTTGATCACCTCATCAAACCATGAGCGCCACGGTATCATTAGGCTGGAACAACGCGGACTTGCAGGCCGGCGCAAGCCGCGCCGGGTCCATCGTGAAGAGCACCGCCAACCAGATCCAGGGCGCTCTCAACAGCGTGAAAGGCATCGACGTGGGTAGGCTCGTGGGAATCGGTCTTGCCGGTTACAGCTTCAGCCAGCTCGCCAGCGGCATCGCCCAGGCCACCCTCACCGCCGATGACAACCGCCAAGCCATGCTCGCCGTCGAAGGCAGCATCGAAGGCGTCAACGAGCGCCTCACCATCCTCCGCGAGATCGCCCGCTCACCCGGCCTCGGCTTCTCCCAAGTCGTCGAGGCCGATGTGAAGCTCCGCAGCGTCGGCATGAGCGCCGCCGAATCTGGCCGCGCCATCGAGCAAGTCGGCAATGCCCTCGCCCTCGTCGGCAAAGGCAAGGCCGATCTCGATGGCGTCCTGCTCGCCCTCACGCAAATCGTCAGCAAAGGCAAAATCAGCGCCGAAGAAATCAATCAGATCGCCGAACGCGTCCCGCAGATCCGCGCCATCCTCAAAGGAGCCTTCGGCACCGCCGATTCCCAGGCCCTGCAAAGCCTCAACATCCCCGTCGAAGAATTCATCCGCCGCACCATCGATGGCTTCGCCAAGCTCCCCCGCGCCATCGGCGGCCTCCGCAATAGCTGGGAAAACCTCGGCGATACCGTCTCCCAAACCGCCGCCACCCTCGGCGATGCCGTCGTCCCCGAGCTCATCCCCTTCATGGAAGACCTCGCTGGATGGCTCGATAAAAATGGCGACACCGCTCGCAACATGGGCCGCCTACTCGCCGATGCTGGCCGCCTTTCCGTCGATACCTTCCACCAGCTCAAAGGAGCCGTCGATTTCGTCGCCGGTGGCTTCCAACACTTCTACCTTGATATTTTCGACCTCATTGGAGTCCTCGACAAGTCGATGCCTCATTTCAACGCTCAGGCCGCCGCCACCCGCCGCCTCGCCAACGATCAAAAGCTCGCGGAAATCAATGCCGCGGGCCTCGCCCGCCAGCAGCGCGAGCTAGAGATCGTCACCCAGCGTGCAGCCGATGCCGAACGCCGCGCCGCCGAAGAAACCGATAAATACAACCGCTCCCTCGTCCAAGCCGCTGCCACCCGTGCGCAGGCCCTCACCTCCCTCCAAGACCAGCTCCGCGCCGAATCCGCCAAGACCCGCGATCTCCTCATCGATGACGACCAGCGTCTCATCGATGCCAAAGACAAGCTCCTCACCATCGACAAGCAGCTCAACGCCACCGCCGGCCAGAAAGGCAGCGAGGAGACCGTGACGAAACTCTACATCGAGCGGGAGCGCACCATGCAGGCCATCCTTGAACTCCAAAAGAAGATCGGCGAGCAGCAGCGCCGCGATAACGAAGACGCCGCCCGTGCCGCTCAGGCAACCAGCGAATCCCTCAGCACCGCCGCAAGCAGCAGCAATGCCCGTGGTTACAACAACCTCGTCGGTGGCACCCGCCGTCAAAACGAAACCCGCGAAGATTTCCGCCAGCGCATGGATACGGGCTATGCCAACCGCCAAGGCGCAGGCATTCCCATCCCCACCGGCCCCTCCGCCTTCGACCGCCTCCAGGGCGGCACCAGCGCCTTTGACCGCCTCCAGTCTAGCACCTCCGCCTTCGACCGCCTCCAGAGCGGCACCAGCGCCTTTGACCGCCTCCAGCAGAGCCGCAGCAAAGATCCGATCATGCCGGTGCCCGCCGCCAACGCCACGGCACCAGAAAACGCACCACGCGACCTCATCAACATCATCCAAACCCTGCCCGAAGGCATCGCACGCGCCCTCGGCATCGAATGATTTATGCCCGCTCCTGCTTCCATCATCTCGCACGGTGACACCGGTTTCCGCATCCGATCCGATGTGCCCCGCCGTCGCGCCCGTCAGATCCATGACTTGGAGCAGAGCTGGTGCATGGCGAGCGCAAATGCTTTCAACCTTGGAGACGCGCCGCCTGACTACCCCAACATGCGCATCGTGGAGATTGAGCCGCTCGACACCTATGAGAGCAGCAGCCACGCGCTACGCATCAACTGCGAAGGGTTTTTGGGCAACGAAACTCACATCGAAACATCCCGTCGTGAATCGCAGCCGGAGGAGGGCTGGGACACCATGCAGATCAGCCTCATCACCCTCGATCCCACCCATCCCCGCTGGATGAAAGGTGCCCGGGTCCAAAACGACAGTGGCATCGTCCTCGCCGGCTTTGATCGCATGTGGATCACCGATCGCGACGATGAAGAGCACCGCGCCAAAGACTTCCACCAGCTCGCCCTCACCTACAAAGGCCTCCGCTACGACAAAGCCGTCAAGCGCCGCATCAACACCACCGCCCAGGCACTATCCGTCAGCGGCTTCCAGCCCGCTATCCTCATCGATCCCCTTTTTACCGGCCCCGGAAGCAATCCCACCTCCCCTGCAACCACCGCCTACTTCCTCGGTGGCAACGTCGAATTCGATCTCCCGCAGATCAGCGTCACGGATACCTACATCTCCACCACGCCACCACCTACCGCCCTCGTCCCTTCGAGCTGGATTCCCCTGGATGCCCCCAGCGTCACCGTCGTCAGCCTCACCGGCGGCAACGACATCTACCACTACCCCAGCGGCTGGAAGGTCCTCAACCTCGTCAGCGAGCAAATCCCCGGCCAGTCCCTCTGGCTCATCTCCCTCACCTGGGGCTATCAGCGCAGCAACACCCCACAGGCCTAGCAAGGTCGATGGTTGAGAGTTGATCGTTGATAGTCCCATCCATCAACCAAGCACCAACAACCAAGAACCAAGCACCAACAACCAAGAACCAAGCACCAAGAACCTTCCCCCCCCATGATCCGCACCGCCTACGTCAACCTCCTCCATGGCAACGACGCCACGGCCACTCTCGACAAGCGTTGGCTCCCCTTCCGCACCATGCAGGCCGCCATCACTGCCTCACAAGCCGCCGTCATCCCCGGCGAAGTCAGCGTCCGCATCGTCGATGATGGCGATGCCGATCCCGCCCAGTTTAAGCCCACAGAGGAACCACCGCCTAGTTCGTAGTCCCGGCTTGAGCCGGCCTGCCTGCCATGAACCTCGCCAAAAAACCCCCCGTCTATCGCCTCCGCACCATTCGCGGCCTCGTCGGCATGCGGGATCTATGGCGGCTCGCCGCCCACATCGCAGACTACGCCGGATTAAAGCTCGATGTGCAGGGTGTAAACCGCAGCACTCACAATCCCCTCGGCACCTTCCTCAGCTTCGATGCAGACGCCTTAGCCGGTCCTCCCGGCCCCACCGGCTCTCCTGGTTCCACCGGCCCTCCTGGTCCTCCCGGCACCCCGGCCATGGGACCTGCCCCCATGGGACCGCCCGGCACACCTGGCCCGCCCGGACCCAAAGGTCCCGATGGCCCACTCGTCCCCGGAGATCGCGGTGAAGATAGCACGGTGCCAGGGGAAAAAGGAGACAAAGGAGACATAGGAGATCCCGGCGGCCCCGGTCCTCCCGGTCCTCCCGGCAGTGATGGTCTCCAGATTCCCGGTCCCATTGGTTTACCCGGCCCCGAAGGTCCTCCCGGCCCCCCCGGCCCTGCCGGCCCCACCGGCCCAGGCACGGGCGGTTACTCTGGCCCTCGGGGTAACCCTGGCCCGCCAGGAGATCCCACTAAAACCGCCCTCGTCGTCACGGATCAATTTGGCGTCATCGCCATGCACGCCCTCGAAGGCGCAGAATGCTGGTTCAAAGATACCTTCACCCTCCCCGTCCGCAATGGCATCGGCAGTGCCTTCCTCGATCCCACCTTCCTCGAATGCTGTGAACCCGGCACCCTGCGTGCCCAGCATGCC
>JBEIGR010000044.1:0-16952 GCA_040381795.1 Verrucomicrobiaceae bacterium
GCGAGCACGGGCGGCTTTTTGCCGGTGCTGAGGAGCCTTAAATGCATGATGGCCTCGGCGGGTGAATCGCCGGCATCACGCTGCACGCTTTCGGTGACGAGGCGAATCATCGCGGGAGTGATGTCGCCACCTTGCCGGCGGACGCGTTCGAGCTGCACAAAGACATCTCGCACGCGGGCGACGCCGTGATCGTCCTCGCCATCGATCTTTACCCAGGCCTCGCGGCTGGTGAGATGCACGCCGAAGGCCTCGCCAAGGCCACGAAGGGTGGCGAGGTCATTGCCGAGGAGTTTTTGAAGAAACTGCGGCGTTTCGTAAGTGAGCGTGAGGGAGGGCATGAGCGGGACCGGAGTGACGGATGAAGGCGGCGAGTAGTTAGAAAAATCTCAACCGCGTGCCTGCTGGATGAAATCGGCCACCAACGCGAGGTCCTTCACGCCAGGCGCGGATTCGACACCGCTGGCGACATCGACGGCGGCGGGATGCGTTTGGGCGATGGCGGTGGCGATGCTTTGCGGCGTGAGGCCGCCGGAGAGGATGATGCGCTTGTCTGGAAAACGCTCCGCGGCCTGCACGGCGAGGTCCCAGGGGAAGGAATGGCCTGCGCCGCCGTAGAGGCCGGGATTGTAGGCATCGAGCAGGACATCAGCGCAGGGAAATGAGGCGATGGCATCGAGCGAGGCGGCATCACGCACCTGGAAGGCTTTGATGACATGCTGGCCGCGCTGGATGAGATCGGCGACGAGGGATGGAGACTCATCGCCGTGCAATTGCAGGCTGCGAAAGAGGCCGCTGCGGATAGTGGCATCGAGTTCCGCGGCACTCGGATTCACCATGACGGCGACGAGGTGATGATGGGCGGCGGTTTCGGCGAGATGCCGCTCGGCCTCGGCGAGCGGGAGATAGCGCTTCGACTGCGACCAGAGATTGATGCCGACGGCATCGGCTCCGAGGTCAAAGACGAACGGCACCTGCTGCGGATCTTTGAAACCGCAGATTTTGATGCCGAGGTGATCGCGTGGCAGAAACATGGTGGCAGTCATGAGGGCTGGCTGAAGGGCATGACGGGCGGCAGCAGGCCACCCGAGGCGTTGGACGTGGAGCGGGCAGGCAGGAGTGTGGAGGTCAGCGAGAGCAATTGATCGAGGCGCGGTGGAAACGACAGGCTGCCACGGACGCGGACATCACGTTTGAGGGACTCGAAGAGCTGCATATCCGCCGGGCGTGTGAGGAAAAGAATGGGCGGGGCGGTGTGCGTGCCGCGGTGGGCGAGCGGGTAGGCTTTGACGAGCAGGCGATCGAGTAAATCACCGGGCATATCCGGCAGCGGGATGGAAAAGATGAAGAGGCTGTACTCGCGGCGCAGGGCCATTTCAAAGGCATGCTCGCCACTGGGAGTCTCATCCACCTCACACTCACGGAAGGCGGTGAGGGCCTCGCGAATGACACGACGGTAGGGCAGGCTCTCTTCTGCGAGGAGCACGCGTGGTGGGCCTTTCGGGATGACCACGGGCGGCACGGGTGGTGGAGACGGCTCCTCCGCAGGCTTAGACGGGAGGCAGGGGCGTTTGGTGGCCATGAGGCGGGCGGATCAACTCTCGGGATACACGGCCACGGCCATGACGCCCTGACTGAGCACCCAGCCGACGACTTCTACCCGGCCGAGACGACGCGAGGAGGAGCCCATGCCTTTTTTCACCGTGTCGATGACCTTCTTCTGCGTCTCTGCATTGGCCGTGGCACCGAAGAAAACGGCCAAATCTGTCAAAACAGGCGCTGGAGCGGAAACTCCACCGGCCATCGTGACGGGCACACGGCCCTGACCGCTGGCGAGGATCGTCTGGCGGATCAAATCCGGGCTCATCGTGGCATCGACGACGACGAGACGGCGCAGCCGGGTGTCGGGAGCCGGTGAGGAAACAATCTGGAGCGGCGGCGGCTCAGCGGCGGCTCCATTGGCCGCGATGTGAGCAGAAACCGGCGGTTTGATCGATTTCGTGGGCTTCAAAAACACCGCCGGAGCCTGCGGAGCGCCCGAAAAGCTCGCCTGCGGCAGTGGTGAAAGCGATTGCGGTAAGGGCAATGCCTCCTGCGCCTGCACGAGGGCGGCGGAGGTGGCGAGCACGGCCATGAATCGGATTACAGAGGACATTTTTTCGGGAGCGGGCGCGGGATTTACCATGCCCGCCGGAAATCGACAATGACAAATGTGCCCGCAACGCCCCGGCATTAGAAGTACTTCTTCGTGAACATCGTGCGTGTCACGCGGCCGATGCGGTCGAGGACGCCTTTGAGGACGAGCTCGTTTTGGTCGATGACGGCGAAATCGCCGGGGTGAGTGAGTTTGAGCTGTTGGCACTGCTCCACGAGCTGCTCGGTGGCGATTTTGAGTTCACGGAGCTTCTGGCCGGTTTCCTCGGTGATGAGGTTTTCGTTGACGAGGTTTTCCAGCTTATCGGTCTCGCGGGAGAGGTAGCGGGAGGCGTTAGGGAGGTCTTGGGGGCCGTTGGCGAGGGCACCTGTATGGTAATCGACACGCGGCTTGGTGGGCAAATAACGGGAGGGCCGCTGCGGGACGACGGACTGCGGCTCGGCGGGGAGACCACCATCACGGGCATCAATGAGATTCGGTGTGATGAAGAGCATGAGGTTTTTGTGGTTCTTGCTCCGGCTCTTGTATTTGAAGAGCCATTTCAGGCCGGGGATTTTTTCCAGGAAGGGCACGCCCGCCTGGCCCTCACGCTCTCGAGCCTCATCGAGGCCGCCGACGGCGACGGTGTAACCGGAGTGGACTTCGACGGGGGCATTGTAAACGCGGGAGGAGGCCACGGGGTAGGGATTTCCTGAGATGACGGTCTCGCCGATGATCGAGGAGACGGTGATGTCCATATTGAGGAGCACTTTTTCCTCCGCCATCTTCTTGGGGTGGATGTTCAACACGGTGCCGATGGGCAGGTAGGCGATCTGTGTGGTGGCCACCGCCGCGCCGCCGCCACCGCCGCCGGTGCTGGTGGCACTGGAGTCGAGCACCGGCTGGTTCACCACACTGCGGATAGCGACTTCGCGATTGTTCAGCGTGACCATTCGTGGATACGAGGTGGTGTTGGTCTCGTCATCACGCATGATGGCGCGAAGCTTCACATTCAGATCCTGAGCGGAAAGAACACTGAGAGCAGGCCAGCCAAGGGTAGCACCGACGTTGTTGAGGTTCACGCCAGACAGCAAGGGTGCCAAGTCTGCTCGGAATCCGCCCGTGGTGGGTTGGTTGGAGTATTCCACATTGATTCGTTCGTTGCCTGCGGTGTCCGTGGAGGTGGTGGTCTTGTCCACGCGGCGGAAGTTTCCAGTTTCCAGGGTGCCGGTCCAGTCGATGCCGAACTCGCGTTTCGGATCGCGGGAAGTCTCGATGAATTTCACCTCGATGGCGATAAGCTGCTGCGGCTGATCTGCCGAGAGCAGATAACCCTCCACCCACATGTGTTGGAGGCGGGTGGCGACAATGTAGAGGGTGTTGGAGTCGGACTGCCAGATGACTTTGGGCTGGCGGGTGGCGCTGAGGGTGTTGGAGTTCATGTCTCGCACGGGATCCTGACCCTGGCCGCCAATGGGCCCGCCCGCACCCGCCGCGCCTCCCTCAAGATTTTCCGGGGGAAGGCCGAGCAAGTCGCGGATGGAATTGATGAGTTCACTACGCCGGATGTTAAAGGAGCGGTTGGTGCCTTGCAGGCTCACGCCAGCGGAGCCGCCACCACCCGCACCCGCTGCAGGGCTGCCACTGAGGGCGCTTCCGGAGCTGGTGTAATCCACCCGCTCAAGAGCATTGTGTTTGATGTTGTAGGATTTGCCGAGCAGCTCGCGGTCATCGGCAGGGCGGATGTACCAGATGCCATTATCAGGGATGATGGCGAGGCCGTTGGCTTTGCAGAGGGTTTCGAGCACACGAAAGGGGCTAGCCTCAATAGAAAAGGTGATCATCTTGCCGCCATCAGTGCTGTCATCCGGCAGCGAGAAGAAAGAGATGTTTGCATCTGTGGCGAGGAAGCGGAGCACATCACTCAAGGTGGCTTTCGAGAAGTCATACTTCTGGGGCGGCGCCTCACGCAAGCGGAGGGCCTCGGCCTCATATTCTGGAGCCATCATGTGCATCGTAGCCTCGCTAGGAAACTGCGCTTGAGCCACCGCCGGAAGGCAGGCGATGAACAGGAAAGCGGAGGTTGTAGCTTGAAGAGCGTGGAAAAGTCGCATATTTATGGTTATTATATTCCTCTGGTGGAAAAAGCTCAAATGGTATTTATGACCGCGATGACAAAAAAGTAAGCATAGTCGAAAAATCGACCTTTTGAGGGTTCAAACTCAATCCACCAACATTTATCATAATTTTCAGATCTTTTAATTGAAAATGTGGATTTTATAATATTTAATATGTCCTTGATGCCTTTCCTCCTCCCACTCTCATCTGCCAGAAACCGCTCCTGCGGTGGGCGGAGCGCGGCTTTCTCCGTCATGGAGCTACTCGTGATGGTGGCCATCATCGGTGTGCTGGCGACCGTGAGCATCAGTTACTGGACTCCCAGTTCCAAAGTGGTGCCTGCAGTCAAATTAGAATCAGATGTGGCCACGCTGAATCAAATGGTAGCCCTCTTCATTGCGGATGGCGGTGATCTCGCTGGCCTCACCAGCCCACAGGCAGTGCTCGATAAAATGAAGCGAGTGCGCCCCCAAGCAGAATGGAAGCAGCACGCCGGCATGGCTTCCGGCAGGCTCGTGGATGCCCGGCTCCGGGCACGCGTGACGAGTGCAGCGGCATCCGGCGAAATCTCACGGGCCGTGTGGAACCGCACCAAGCAGCGTTTCGAGATCAGCGAAAGCCGCACGGGTCAGGGTGTGTCCGAATTCTATCTTGATGAAACACTGGCGACCTATGATTTCGGCACAGATACGACCCGTCAGGCATCGAAGAAGACCTTCAACAACAGCAACGGCTGGGTGTGGGGTTCCTCCACCCGTGATCCCACGGAAAGTTACCTCAATGCCACAACCATCACGGAAGGCGGCGCACCGCAGGTCTTTAATCCAGCCGAGACAGCTCCAACGACCGGCCCCGGAGGCGGGGGTGGTGGGGGTGGTGGTGGGGGTGGGGGTGGTGGAGGAGGCGGCGGCACCACACCTACCACCACACTGCCCGCTCCCAGCATCGCGCCCGCTGGCGGCACTTACGCATTCGCTGCCTTTCCCTCCACCGTGACCATTTCCGCGAACGGAGCACCTTCGAGCGATTCGAAGCTCATGATCAGCATCAATAGCGGCGCATGGACGCCCTTCACTGGCGGCTCCTACGGCCCCGTCACTCCTTCGATGACGATCCAAGCCCGGAACGAGACCACCAATCCCACCTCCTACAATACCAGCCCCACCAATTCTCAGACTTACCACCGACTGGCCGCAGGCTTCAGCGGTGCTGGCGTGGGAAGCTGGGGAAATGCCACGGGTGGCTCAAACCTCGTCACCAGCGTCCAAAACGGCAATCCCACCTCCACCTTCAAACACGGCAACACCAAGCTCGATCTGGGCAACGGCGAGTTCCTCGATGCCGGTGTCGAAAACGTGCTCACCTTCACCCGCGAGAGCTTCACCACCATCACGCCCAACACTTGGTTCAAATTTGGTGAGCTCCAGATGCTCAACGGCACCACCTTCTACGACAGCGAAGCCAATGGTGTCACGCTCACCACAAACCTGAGTCTCTCGCAGCCCTCTGTCGCGCTCACCACACACATCAATCTCGGCCTCGTCTCCACCGAAAACACCAGCGACCGACTCGCCAGCGCCGACATCGTGGAACTGAAGAACCCCGTCACCGATGCCAAAGTCACCATCGACGGCGTCGAATACACTCTGGAGCTCTCCTGGGCCACGCTCGATCCCGGCGCTGGCGTCGTGCAGGGCAATCAATTCCTCGTCTTCGAAGGTTCCTCAGCCCGTGCTGAGATCCGTGCCCGCTTCAAAAGCAACCGCTAACCCGCCCCTCCCCACTCCATGGAAGATATTCACGAACGCAGTCAGCTAGGATACCGGATGCTCCATCTCTCGAAGGACTCCGGCGTGAGTGATTTCTACATCACGCCCTGGGAGCCGCTCACTTACAAGCGCAACGGCAAGATCTTTTTTGATTCCTTCATTTACCAGCCGGAGCGCCCGCTGGAGTTCACCGCTGGCTGCATCGATTACGCCCTCGCCCTCGGCACCCGTCGCTATCGTGTGAATCGCATGGTCACTCGTGGTCGCCCGCGCTGGGTCATGCGTCTGCTCCCCGAGCAGATCCCAGACATCAGTAAGCTCAACGTCCCACCGCCCGCCATCAAAGCCTTCCTGGAGGCGAAGAACGGTCTCTTCCTCGTCTGCGGCGGCACAGGCTCCGGTAAATCCACCACCATCGCCTCCCTCATCCTCGAGCGGGCTAAGCGCCGTCAGGAGCATGTGCTCACCTTTGAGGATCCCATCGAGTACATCTACCCCTCCGGCATCCCATCCCTCGTCTCGCAGCGTGAAATCGGCTCCGACGAGCTCGACTTCAACAAATCCCTCCGAGCCGCTCTTCGTCAGGCACCGGATGTAATCCTCGTGGGTGAGATTCGAGATGGTGAGACGGCGGAGATCGCCCTCCAGGCTGCGGAAACTGGCCACGTCGTCGTGGCCACACTGCACACCTCCTCCGCCGCACAGACGGTGCAGCGCTACCTGAAGCTCATGCCTTCAGACCGCATGGAAAACGCCATGCTATCATTTGCCGATTCCATCCGTGGCATTCTTTGCCAGCGCCTGCTCTTCGATGAGCAGCGTGGCAAGCGCTTCCCCATTCACGAGCTGCTGCTGCCTTACGATTCCGTCTGCGGCATGATCCGCCGTGGTGAGTTCAAGAACCTCGAGCAAGAGCTCGAAGCAGGCTTCACCCGTGGCATGCAGAGCTTTGACCGCTGCCTGCAGATGCGCCTGGCCGATGGCTGGAAGCCATCCAACACCCGCAAGACCGGCTACACCGAACATGAGGTGTACGACTTCCTTTCCAAAGAACAACTGACCTCAATATATGCTGCTGGATGAAATCAAATCTGTCCTGTCGTTCGCCGCGTTCAAACCAGACGCAGACGACGCCACCGTGCCGTGGGCCTCGCGCTTCAACGGTCGAAAATCCGTGCTCCTCAATGTCTCGCGCAACCAGACGAGCTGGCGCGGCATGAACAAAAAGGGCAAACTCGATGAGGGCGGCGTCATGGATGGCGAATTCGCCGATGTGGCCCCCCAGCGTGGCGAGGAATGGCGCTCCATGACCGAGACCGGCTGGTGTGCCCTCTCCGTGAATCACCGCTTCATCATCAGCCTCGAAAACAACCTCATGCGTGGAGATAACTGCGTCTCCCTCCTGCGCACCAATCCCCGCGCCGTCCTAGGCCCCAAATATGATCGCGGCAAGCGTTACGCCGTGTGCCATCACCCGGAGACCACCGCCTCACTGCTCCTGGCTGTCGAAGAGAGCATGGTCAAAGTCACCGAGGACCTCCTCAAAACCGTGCAGATCAAGCCGGGTCGTGTCTGCTGCGGCCTCTTTGCCCTGCTCGAGCATGCCATCCTCAGCATCTCCCACGCGGAAGATACCGGCACACCGCAGAATTTCATCCTCATCGTCGCCTGTGAAGGCTCCATCGGCGTCCTTGTGCAGCAGGACGGCCAGTGGAAGGACGTGCGCTGCCGCAGCGGCCTCGGCCCCGAGGCCGTCGAGACCTCCCTCCAGATCATCAGCCCCCTTATCGCCCGCGTGCCGCAGGGCAGCCCCGTCTATTTCGTCAGCGATGGCAATGACGGCAAATTCCGCTCCGAGATCATGGTGCATCTCGAAAAAGTCGGCGCCATCGATCTCACTCAGGACGACCTGCTTTGGGCCATCCTCGGCGAGCATTGAGGCCCACGCTGAAACCTATCACGCCCGCATACCATGTCTGATTACCTCTGCCACGATTTCAAGACCCCACGCTCGGACGCCGCGCGGCGTCTTCCCTCCTCCTTCCGCTTCATTCCCATCATCTTCTACGTCGCCATCGTCGGCACAGCCTACATGATGACGATGGACTACCTGAACTTCCAAAAGGCCAAAAAGCTCAAGGTGGAAGCCACGGAGCGCAAAACCCGCATGGAAGGCGAACGTGATGCCCTGAACGGCGAGTTCGCCGCCCTCGAAGCCGAGACAAAAAAGGCCGAAGGCGTAGCCGAGTGGATGGAAGGCGCCCGGAACATCCAACCCATCGTCGTCAAAATCGCCCGTGCCGTAGCCCAAGAAACCAAGTTTGGCGAAGTCACCCTAGAGCGTAGTGATGAAGTGGCGGCGAACCTTTCCCTCGGAATCAAAATCTCCGGCACCCACGCCTCCACCGAGATCGTCAACATCGAAAACGCCCTCGGCCAGCTCCAATACCGCAGCTTCTCCCCCCAGCAGACGAAGACCGAAGAGCGCATCGAGTATCACTCCACGCTCGTCCGCTCCACCCAGTAAAACGCCCCGCTTTTCCTCACCATGAATCCCAAGCAAATTGCCTGTTTCCTCCTCATGGCCCTCATCGGCGTGATCGTGTACATCGCCCAGATCGTGCATCAAAAAGTCAGCGCCATGCGCCAGGAGGCCGAGGATGCTGAAAGCGCCGCCACCAACGCCGAGACAGAGCGTTCCGCTGCCGAAATCAAAACCGCCGTGCTCAAAACGGAGACCGAGGAGATCCGCCGCTTCCTCCGCGCCTGGCTGCCAGCCGTCGAAAAAATCCAGACCCAGCAGGAAGTGGAGCAAACCATCGAACTCAGCCTCCGCGAGGGCGGCATCGGCCTCGTCCGCCAGCGCCGCACCGAGCCAAAAGGCTCCAGCACGAACAAGCTCATCCCCAAGTCCGTCCTCACAACCCTTACCATCGAGGAAGAGTATGCCAAGGTGCTCAACTGGCTGGGTGGCATCGAGCGCCGCCTGCCCCTCTCACGCATGAAAATCGTGCAGATCACCGGCGGCAGCACCGCACGGCAGCTCAAGCTCGATGTGTCCTTCGAAACCCCCATTTTCGACCTGAACTCCGCCAACGCCCCTGCCGATAAAGATAAGAAAAAGTCATGAAGCACTTCCCATTCCAGTTCACCCGGCTCGCCAGCCTTCTTCTGCTAGTCACCGCCATCCTCCTGCGGCCCACCCAGGCTCAGGACGCCCCCGTGGAGGAGGATAAAGAAGGCCGCGTGCAGTACCAACTCGTCTTGCCAGATGAGAAGACCCCCGAAAGCGTCAAACCGGAGGAAAACAACCCCTTCGAATCCGCCATCGAAGCCGCCAGCCGCAATGCCCCTGAGGATACCGAAGAAAACCGCGTGCGTGACGTGCTCGCCAGGCTGCCCGTCGTCGGCGCTAGCCTCAGCCCGGATGGCAAGATGAAGGTCATGCTCGGAGACATCATGCTGCAACCAGGCCAGGTCGTTCCGCAGGTTTTCGCCGATCAGCAGGTGAAACTCACCGTGAAAAACATCACCTTGCAGAGCATTGAGCTGGCCTGGCAGGAAAAAGAAGCCACAGGCCTACCGCCGAAGGTCATGTACATCCCAATCAACATGAGTCCTGAGATCAAATACAAGCTGCTCGGCGGCCAGGGCCAGACAGGCCGCATCACTCGCTCCGGCTCCATGCAGCAAAACAGCGCTGCTCCGCAGCCCCTCGCCAGCCAGCCAGTGCCAGATCGCCAGGCTCCTCCCTCCGCCGCCTCAACGGAGGCCATTCCCACCTCCCCTGCCGCCACACCTCCTAGCCCAGCAAGCATCGAATCCTCCGTTCGCATGCTCTTTGGAAATCCCGTCGGCGAAAATACCGCACCCGCCAAATGACACGCCAGTTCCCAGCGCCACGAGGATTCACCTCCGTCGAGCTTTTGCTCGTCGTGGCGCTCTCCGCCATCATCATGGGCGGCGTCGTCGTGGGCTATGGCACCATCGTCAAGAATCAGCCGCGCCTCTCCGCCGTCGTCAGCGTGCCGCTAGGCAGTGCCAATATGAGCGCCTTTTACGGCAGCGCACTCAGCACCATGGAGACGCCCTCCGCGCCGAATTTCACCGGCCTCTCCAAAGCCGAAGAGCTGCGTGAATCCTTCATCAACGACACCACCAGCGCCACCGCCATCTTCTGCCTCGGTCGTGATGTGGCCAACACCTACAAACCCTCAACCATCGCCTACGATCCTACCACCCACGGGGAACTCGATACCCCGCAGAAATTCCGCGCCCACCTTCTCACCCTCGGAGTCGTCTCCGCCACTCAGTATCGTGATTTTCGCAATCCAGATGGCTCCTCCGCGCCGCCAGCCAATGCCAGCATCTTCATCCTCGGCTACAGCAAATACACCGGCTACCTCAAAGTCACCGCCATCTACGACATCGACGTGATCAAATTCAATGTCGCCCAGCCGTGGGGCATCCATGCCTCCGTGAAGCAATTCGCAGATCCCACCGGCGTTGCCCTTCCCACCGCGCTCGTTTATTCCGGCAGCTACGAGGTCTTTTATCCCCCCTCCGTGCTCAACGCCACCGCTGCAAGCCAATGGCTCACCGATGGCTTCACCCCGCTCTTCGTCACTTTCGAGCGCTCCGCCCGCCTCGCCATTCGTGAAGGCCTTTTCATTGATCGCTTCAAGCGGGCCACCGAGCGGCCCTTCTACCTCATCTGGTGGCCGGATCCCTGCTCCCGCCATCTCGGCCCCGCCACAAACACCTTTAACCCCTCTGATCCCCGCCAGTCCTACAACCAGATGGCTGGCCGCACCTCCTTCATGTTCACCGTCCCCATGTTTCCAGCCCTTTAAGAAAAAAATAAAAGATAAAAAATCAAAGCTCAAAACCCAGCCCCAGCCTCGCCCCCCTTCATCTTTGATCTTTTAGATTTCATCTTTCCATGCACTTCCCTTCTCCATCACGCTTTCACGCACCTCGCGGCGCCATCATGGCCGCTGCGCTGATGCTCATGATCGTGGCTGGCCTGCTCGTCTCCTCCTGGGTAAACATGATGAATGTCCGCTCCGTCCAGGTCAGCTACCTGGAGGACATCGCCCGCCGCCGCATCGGCCTCGAAAGCTCTCGCCAGCTCGGCCGTGAAATGTCCTTCGATAAGCACTTCCTGCGAAACAACACCGTCGCCGGCAATCAAAGCATCGTCCTCGGTTCCAACATCGGCAGCGTCAATAGCTACGACGGCTGGTCCAATCTCAACATCTACTCCAGCACCGCCTTTCCCGGTGATGGCCTCACCACCGTCTATCCCTACAACTATAGCGGCTTCCGCCCGTCTCTCAGCTACCTCACCACCGAGCGCCTCTCACGCCCCGCCTCCGGCACCGCGGGTAACATCGATAACTTCACCTCCTGGCACTTCCTCAAAACCCTGCCCCCCGTGCTCGGCGGAGACATCTTCAACGTCTATCGTAAGCCCGACGCCGTCACCACCGAGCTCGACATCTACCGCGATGTCGCCTCCACCACCTCCGGCACCGGTCACCACGCCTACTGGACCGTTCAAGGCCGCACCGTCATCCGCCATCCCCCTTCCCTCTTCGTCGCCAGCACACCCAGCCCGCTGAAAATCCCCTTCCGCACCAAATCACTCTACCTCCAGTCCCAGTCCATCGTCGAGCCACCCGGCCTGCCTTACCCCATTTACGGTGCCAATCCTGATGGTGCGGACATGCTCCCCTCGAACCTCCCCGTCATCCCCAGCACGTCCGGCCCCGTCGGCGGCACCGGAGACCGCCGTTACCTCGGCTACCTCAACGTCATCAACAACGCCGACAACACCGATAACTCCCTCTGGCACTTCCAGGACCGCGAAAAGACCGCCGGACGCACGGATACCATCACCATCGACGTCGGTGGCGTCTTCAATTCCTCCACCGAAGCCTACTGGATCGCTGAGCAGTCCATCCCCACCTACAATCCACCCGGCTGGCCCTCCGGTTACGGATCAAAACTCCGCGTCCTCTTCATCAAGCTGGATTCCACCTACCTCAAAAACATGCGCATCTACGGCGTCGTCGATCAGATCATCTTCGTCGGCCAGGCCAATGTGCCTGCCTTCGAGGCCGCCGCCGCCATGAAGCCCGTCATCATCACCATCATGCCCAATGGCACCAAAGGCCCTTGGATTCGTGACATTCGCTTCGAGCGAGAAAACGCCCGCCGCCACATCCTCGCCTTCAGAGACGACCTCGGCCGTCCCGTCGAATTCTCCTGGGTCAGCAATCCCATCGCCGGCAACGACTACCGCTGGCGCGGCGTCCTCGTGAACGAATACCAGTCCATCTTCTTCAACATGCCCCCCACCCTCACCCGCAACGTCCGCTGGATCGGCGGCGTCATGACGAATTGGACCATCAAGCGCCGCGCCTCCGGCGGCAACACCGCCAGCCGTCTCGTCTTCTCCCCGGATACAGATACCTCCGTCCCTCAGACCACCGCCGCCGGTCCCGGCTTCGCTACCTTCCTCCCGCGTGATGCGTGGCAGGAAACCTACTTCACCCCGTGATCGGAAAAAATAAAAGATCAAAGGTCAAACCCCACATCCCCACCGCCTTTCATCTTTAATCTTTCTCCCTCCCCCATGCGCACTCGCACTTCCAGTCTCCGCGCCACTGCCGCCTACACCCTCATCGAGGTGCTCGCCGCCGCTAGCATCATCGCCATCGGTGCCACCGCCGCCATCAGCCTTTCCGCCTCCTCCGTCCTCCAGGAAGAGCTTGCCTTCCGCGTCGCCGTCACTCGCAGTTACCAGGAAAACATGCTCCGCCTCTGGCAGCTCGGCCTCCCGCGCTCCCAGGTCTTCGGCCTCATGCCCGATCAGGATCAAAACGCCGTCCTTCAGACCCAGCTCTTCGGTGCCACCAGCACAGGCACCGGCCCCAGCTTCATCGAAGCAGGCACCACCACCGTTTCAGGCGTCGTCATGGAAACCGCCACGGCCACCGCCGTCGTCAACATCGCCCAAGCTCCGCCCACCGAAGCCGCCGGAGCCACCCTCACCCTCACCGCCTACCGCCCGCGTCTTTACACCACCCTCCGCACGCCTGCGCCTTAACTCCGCCGCCAGAGCCTCAGCTAACTGAGAACCGAGAACCCCAAAACACTTCCGCCATGCTCAAGAAGGTCAAAATCACCAACGTCCACACTGGCAAAGGTTCCGAAGCGCTCGTGGATACCGATTCCGATGACAAAGCCATCGTCGGAGCTGGCGTCGGATCCAACGAATCCACCGTCATCTCCACCATCACCGGTGTCGATGAAAAGCTCCACCGCCTCACCTCACCAAAGGCCAGCATTGATGACCGCGCCGCCTTCTTCTCAGGTCTCGGCCGCTGCCTTGAACGAAACATCTCCCTCACCAAATCCCTTCAGCTCCAGACCAACCGCGTCAAATCCGCCATCTATAAAGGCATGATCGCCGAGCTCATCCACGGCATCTCCATGGGAGATAAGCTCAGCGATAGCATGCAGAAGTACCCCAAGCTCTTCCCGGACGATCTGCTCTCCCTCATCATCGCCGGTGAAGAGGCCGGTCAGCTCGCCAAAGTCTGCAAACGCATCGCCCTCTCCTCCAAAAAATCCTCCAAGGTCATCAAAAAACTCAAAGGAGGCCTCATCTATCCCGGCGTCGTCATGGTTCTCGGCGTCGTCGTCGTCATCGTCATGAGCTTCACGCTCGTGCCCGCCATGGCCAAGCTCTTCCTCTCCTTCAAAACCCCGCTTCCCCTCGGCACCAAGGCCCTCATCGCCCTCTCGGATCTCTTCCTGCACAAGCCCTACATGGCCATCCTGCCATTCGTCGGCCTTTACGTCTTCTTCTCCAACTGGGGAAAAATCGCCGCCCTCAGACCCATGCAGGATCTCTTCCTGCGCATCCCCGCCATCGGCGTCATCGTGCGTAAATCAGCCGCCGCCTCCGGCTTCCGCACCCTCTCTCTTCTCACCGAATCCAACGTGCGCCTCAGCTCCGCGCTCGATATCACCGCCCAAGCCTCCTGGCACTACCATTACAAAGAGCTCTTCTGGCGTCTTCGTGATCACATCACCGTCGGCCGCACCCTGCATGAATCCTTCCTCATGGAAGCCCACTGGATGGGACCCGATGCCCGCAATCTCTGCGGCCTCATCGAGCTCGCCTCCGAAACCGGTTCCGGCACCGAAATGCTCGCCGAAATTGCCGATGATTACGAAGAGGAACTCGACAACATGGCCGCCTCTTTGGACAAAATGATCGAGCCCATCACCATGCTCCTCCTCGGCATCATCGTCGGTTTCCTCATCTACGCCATCTACGCCCCCATGTTCAGTCTGGGAGATGTCATCTTGAAGAAAAAATAAGCGTCCCCCCTCACCGCCACACCTCCCAAGGCCCCGCTGCGGGATGACGTGGCCATTCGCCCCTCCACACCGGCACACGTCCGCCGGAAAAGGCCGGCACCTTCAACTCCAAGAAGAGCCGTAACAGCCCAGCACATAGCGCCCGCCCAAACCTTCCGCGTTTCGAGCCGCCAGCTCGCTCGCATATTCCGCGCAGCGCTCCACCGGCCATTCGGAAAGCCAGCCGTGCAAAAACGCCCCATGATACACATCTCCGCAGCCCGTGGTATCCACCAGCGGAGAAGCCGCGAAAGCCCGCTGATGATGGTAAAAGCCACCCGGCCTCCAGATCTGGCTACCACGAATGCCATCCGTGATCACCAGCAGCCTCGCAGGCGGCAGCAAGAGCTTTGAAACGATCTCCGCAAGGTCTGAGCTACCCGCAGCCTTTTCAGCAAACTCACGCGAAATGATGCGCACATGGCTCGCCTCCAACAAATCACGGATCGACTCCCGAAACCTTCCCGCACCCCCATCGAAGGAAATTTCGATGTTTCGAGCTACCGCCCCTGCGATCGCCGCACGACACGCCATTTCATGGCGACCATTCACATGCAGCATCCGCACGCCATCCAGCATCGCAGGCTCAAAAACCGGCTCAGCCGCCTCCGCAGGCTTAAAAACGATCTGCCGCGCCCCATCCCCCTGCCGCACGAGGATCACCGCCTCCGCAGGAACACTATCGAGCAAGATGCAGCCATGGCCGTGCGCCCGCAAAACTGCCAACGCCGTCGCAACCGGCCCGCCGCGATCCTCCGCCCGCGCCAGCGCTTGCATCACACCCTCCTCCGCGCTGAATTCAGGCACCACGAAAAACGTGTCCCGCGTTTCCGCACCGATGCCGAGGATGGTTTGAGAATTCATGACCGCAAAATGGACGAAACACGCGGTTTGACAAACAAACCGGCGGCCCGCAGTTTTTCCCATGCCCGCCACCATCGCAGCTCCCGCAGCCTGGATCGAGTCGATCAGTGACTTTCGTCTTCCTGCGCAGACAGATCAGCAACTCCAGAGCCTCATGGATAGAAACACTGAAGGCATCCTACAATCCTCCGAGAAAGATCAGCTCGCTGCTCTCGCGGCACTCAGCGAAGAAATCTCACTCCTTCGTGCTCAGGCACTTCAATTGCTCGGTCGGCAGCCCGCATGAGCACGCCGGAGGCTCTGGCATCTGAAGTGCGGCACCGTGCTGGAGATCGCTGCGAATACTGCCGCATGAGCCAACGGCTCCAACGGGCCACTTTTCATATCGAACACATCGTCCCCGTAACCTGCGGAGGAAAGACGACGTTGGGAAATCTGGCTCTCGCCTGTCCGAGCTGCAATCTGCATAAATCAGATCGTTCACATGCCGTGGACCCAGTCACAGGTGAACGCACACCGCTGTTTCATCCTCGGAATGACGCTTGGATGGATCATTTTGCATGGGAAGGAACTGGAGTGAACGGATTGACCTCCATTGGGCGGGCCACAATAGCCTGCCTCGATATGAACCATCCCCGCCGCCAGCGGGTTCGCGAGGCGGAGAGGCTGTTCAACTTGTTCCCCCCAGTTTGATCCCATGAAACCCCTCCTCATCTCGATCACCGCTTCGCTACTGCTCACCGTGCTCACGCTTTGGGCGCAGGAGGGAGGCTCAGTGCTCGGGAACCTAGTGGGACGCGACGAGTGGGGCGGCGGCGATACCGGCGGGGAGCAAGGCAAGCCAGAACAGACGACAGAGCAAACCGCGAAGGACATCCGCTTCATCAGCATCCACAACTTCGCCGGCCCCAAGGACAAGGAAACCACACGGTTGAAGAGCAATCAGGCGGGCCATCGGGACCGTGGCTTTGGCGACATCGCCTACCATTTCATCGTGGGAGACAGCGGCCGCATTTATGAGGGGCGACGCCCCACGCTGGCTCCGGCCTCCAATACCTACTACCTCAGCCCGGCGGAGTTGAAGACGAAGGTCACCTCCATCGACGAGGGCAAAATCAGCATCGCGCCTGATTTTCGATCCAAGGCTCGCGAACGCCTTCCCGGTAACACGAAGGGCCACCTCACCGTTTCCTTCCTCTGTGGCGGACGTGTGCAGAATGGCGAGTTGGTGGATCATCCCGAGCTTTTGCAGCCGCAGGCCATGCAGCGGGCCGCCACCCTCGTCGCCGAGCTGCTCTTACGTCATGGTTTGGAGCCGAAGGACATCCGGGCGCACCGCGAGCTGGCGGAAACGAATTGCCCCAATGATGCCATCTACCGCTGGCTGCGGGGTGAAACGATGACCCAGGAAGGTAAAGGCGAAGGCATGAAGCTGATCGAGGCCGAATTTAATCGGCTGAAGGGCACGCCGCGTTGAACTGAAAGATCGCCCGCCCTCGAAACGGCTGCTTTCGGGCGAATTCGCCATTGTCATCTCCTCCCCCGTCATTCAACATCGCGCCCACTTTCCCCGCATGAGCACCACCACCCTACCCGACGCCTCCGCCCCTTGGTACAAGCACCTCACCAAATAC
>JBEIGR010000045.1:0-16952 GCA_040381795.1 Verrucomicrobiaceae bacterium
ATGGCGAAAAAGAAGAAGCCCGAGCCGCCGAACCCTTTCGATAACCAGCCCAGCCTGCAAACCCTCACCATCAAGACCATCCCCGAGCGCCTGCTCTACGACCTGCGCGAGTTCAAAGTGGCCCCCGGAGCCCCCGTGAAGCTCGTTTTCGAAAATCCCGACGTCACCCCGCACAATCTCCTCATCGTCCAGCCCGGTGCCGCGGACGAAGTCGGCCTCGCCGGCAACGAAATGGCCAAAACGTCCGACGGCTTCGCCAAAGGCTTCATCCCCGACTCCCCGAAGATCCTGCACAAAACCAAAATGCTCAATCAAGGCGATAGCGAAACCCTCCGCTTCACCGCACCCACCGCGAAAGGCAAATACCCCTACATCTGCACCTTCCCCGGCCACTGGCTGGTGATGAAAGGCGAGATGATCGTCGAGTGACCCAAGTTGTGCCGGGGTTCGCTTCGCGGCTTCGCAATAGCTCGCACAGACGCTCTCATGACTCACTTGGCCAATCACGGGGAAGTCTGACGACTTCCTCTACGCGGTTGCTCCCACTGGATTCGTAGCGGCAAACGTCAGTTTGCCCCAGGGCGGCGCACACAAGTCACTCCCTGATTCACACTCCGCATAGCGGGGTTCGGTTGCTCACTACCAGTTCGCAGCCGTTTCACGCTGCCACCTCGTCACGGGCTGAAGCCCATGACTACTTTCGTCCTGAAAGGCGAGATCATCGTGGCGTAAGTACGTTGTTCACGCCTCGGGATACTTCCACTCGCCGCGATACTCGCGGCGTAACAGCTTCGAGGCTTCGGCATCGCCGATGATTTGTTCTTTGTCGGCGTCCCACTGAATGCTGCGGCCGGCTTTGTAGCTGAGCATGCCGAGCATAGGTAGGCAAGAGGAGCGGTGGGCGCTTTCGATGTCGGCCACCGGTTTCCGCTTTTTGTCGATAGCGTCGAGGAAGTCGGCCCAGAGCAGCGCGATGTTGTGGCCGTCGGGCTCTTGAAGCTGGTGATTGCCGTGTTTTTCGCCGTCCTTCGGATTCGCGGGGTGGAAGGTCCAGCCATCACGCCAGCCGATGTGGAGCACGCCTTTCTCGCCGTAGAAGTAGGCACCGATGCCGTGCTTCTCGCTGTCGTTGCCGCCGAACTTGCGATGCTCCCACACGGCGGTGAACTGCTCGAACTCAAACGTGGCCACCTGATGATCCGGTGCGTCGGTTGTCTGCTCCTTCTCGTTGAGGATGGCAGGACCGGCGATGTTGCGCCCGCCGGTACAGAAGACCTTTTTCGGACCCTTCTCACCGCTCCACCAGAGGATCTGGTCGAGCCAGTGAACGCCCCAGTCGCCCATCGTGCCGTTCGCGTAGTCGAGGAAGTTCCGCCAGCCGCCGGGATGCAGCTTCGTGTTGAAAGGGCGCAAGGGCGCGGGGCCGCACCACAGGTCCCAGTCCATGCCTTCGGGCACCTTGCTGTTCGGGCGCGGCTCTTCGTGGCCGCCTTTGCTATGCGCAAAGACACGCACCATGCCCACTTTGCCCACCGCGCCGGATTTGAGGAAGTTCATCGCCTCGACGTGGTGCGGGCCGATGCGGCGATGCAGACCCACCTGCACGACGACGCCAGCCTCACGGGCGGCCTTCACCATCGCCTGGCTCTCGCCGACGGTGTGGCCGGTGGGTTTCTCGACCAGCACATGCGCCCCGGCCTGGCAGCAGGCGATGGTTTGCAGCGCATGCCAGTGATCCGGCGTGGCGATGATGACGATCTCCGGCTTTTCCTTCGCCAGCATGTCGCGGAAGTCCTTGTAGGTCTTCGGGTTGTCGCCGTTGAGGCCGTTGATCTCATCGGCGGCATTGGAGGCCACGTCCTCATGCGCATCGCACACGGCGCAGACCTTGATGCGGCGGCTGGCGATGGCCTCGCGAAGGATGTTCATCCCCCACCAGCCGGAGCCGATGATGGCAGTGCGATACGTTTTGTTCGCATCAGCACCGAAGAGATGAAACGACGGCAAAGTGAGCGCGGCAGCGCTGGCAGTGATGAAATGGCGGCGGCTGGTCATCGGCGACGAGTGTAAATGGTGTTGCAGTCTTGGCAATGGGCTGAAAAAAGGGGCAGTTTTTAGGACATCGCAAAGAGTGTAAGGAGAGGAGCAGATTGAACCGCTCCAAACACTTCCATGACAACGCAGCATTTAGCCTCAGTGGCGTCTGATAAAGATTACGCCTCGAAAAAAACATGGACGAATGCCCACGTTTCGAATTATACCGGACTTAATTCCCCGCAAAAATCATGCATACTTTCCTCTCATGGCCAATGCACACCCCGGCTAACCACCTGGATGACGTGGGAGTATTGCCCGAGAAAGCTCTTGATCTTAAATTGAGCGATTTGCTTGGCAGCGGGCAGCGGGCAGCGGGCAGCGGGCAGCGGGCAGCGGGCAGCGGGCAGCGGGCAGTGCGCGGGGCGTTCGCACGAAAGCCGAATTTCAAGAGCTGGGCTGCTTTTTGGGTGCCGGGCTGGTTTTTGGACCTGCGGACTGAAAAAGGGGGCGGCCCCTTTTTGTCCGGGATGGCCCCCGTTTTTCAGGTTCGCGCACCCTTTTCGAAATCCAGGTGGATCGCGTCGATGGCAAAGGCTGGGTCGTCCTTACCTTCGATACCACACCGGGCTACCTCGACACGACGCCTTTCCCCACCGCTCTCACGAAATGGAAATACCGCGCCATCTACTGCGTGGACGACCATCAGGTCGGCCAGTGGAGAGCGGAGGCCAGTGTGAGTGTAGGTGAATAAATACCCCCCCAAAAAACAGCAGAAAGAACAACACCAACACACCAACAAACGACAAAGCTATGCAACCAAGTTCACTCAAATACAGTCGTTCATCACGATCAATAAAGAAACGCGCCATTTTTCTGATTGGTGCATTTTTAGCTATCTCAATTCCGTCCGCATATTCGATTTGTGACTCATGTTCAAATGCAGCGATGGCGCAGTCCAATTTCTCTGATGCCGCTACCTATACTGCCACTGCTTCTCAAGAACTTGCCGACATCGCAACTGCTTTAAACGATGAGCTTGATAGTGAGCAGCCGGATTTCGATTTGGTAGAATCCTACTGGCTTCAAGCTACAGAGCTTAATGCGAGTTTGCAGCAGGCCGAGCAAATTCAGGCTCAGTATGGCGGCCAGATGGTTCCAAACTGCCAAAGTGATCCACCATGTGGACAGGGGGTGCCGCAAGATCCTGTGTACCCGGAGGATCCGCCAGCTACGGAGCCTCCGGCTTCTAACGAGTACGAGCCGGATATGTATGTCTGAACGGACATGCTCCCTGGCTAAGGCAGCCGGGGAGCTTTTTTCTTTATGAAGCACGCATCCATCATAATTCCCTTAGCGATAGTTGTGTGTCTGGTTTTAAGCACATTGACACGCAAAGAAAGTGCCTCGAAACATGAAATCGGGGCAAAACGATCGGAAACCGATGCGGCTAATCCGATAGTAAGCCCGCCAAATCCTGGGCTTTTGTTGCCTTCGGCGCGTTCTGAGAAAGAACTACTCGATAGTATCAGAGAACACGGACGAAAAGCAGCCGCCAACTTATCAGTAAAAGCAAAAAACGGCATCTTGAACGTGCGGATGAAGGATCGAGAGCCAAGATGCCGCCAAATGTTCCAGTCGTGGGGCTTGAGTGAATCGGATGCGAATGAAATCATGCGGATTATTCGCGAGCGCGAAGATGAATTGTTGCGCCATCGATATGAAATGTACTCAGATGGGCTTGCTGGCGTGAAACAATACAGAGTCGAAGACCAGGCCACGCGTGCCGTAGCTAATGTTAGAATTGAGCAGATAGTGGGTCCTGAGCGGCTAGCTGCTATCAACCGGCTAGAGCAAGCCATCGACTCAGAACGACTCGCTAAAGCGCGAGGTTTTCTACAAGACTGATGCCAGTCACATGCCAGGCATCTTTTGCCGAACTCAATAATCAGGTCGCGACACGCGAAACATCTCCCCAAACAAATCGGCGACGTGGCGAGGCTCACCCATGTAGTCCATCTCACCGCTCATCTCGTCGGAGAAAGCATAGCAGGAGTGGATGGAGCCGAAGTCAGCCGCATTCAGGGACATGAGGTAAAGAGCCATGGCCCCATCGCGCCCGATGATGAGCCAGCGGCTTTTTCCGGGAGGCAAAGGCCAGTGAAGCGTGCTGAGCAGGGAGGCATCCATCTTGGTGGTTTGCATCGAAAACAGAAAGCCGAAGGGATGGGAGACTTGGTAAGACAGGCCGCCATTGTAGGCGCGGAGATAGGCCTCGTAATCCGCAGGTAGCGATGTACCCGCCTCCTTTTTGAATCGCTCATACGCGGACTCATCGAAGGCCCCATACTCAGCGCGACACTCCATGTCAGCCTCCATCGCTGGCAGCATCACCTGGGTGAAATGGTCGGAGCGTTCACTTGGGATCGGCGGTGGCGTGTTGGCCCTGCGAAAGAAGGAGGAGAGGAAGGACTTCATAATATGTGAGAGGCCAAGGCAACATCCTCACGGCGGTGGCAGCGGGATGCCATCGACTTGCTGGGCTGGTGGCACGGCGACGGGAGGGGGCGGGGCGCTGGGGGGCGGGCTTTGGGGGATCGTCGGGGAAGGCGCGGGCATCGAAATGCGGCGGTTCATCGGCGGGGTGGATTCAGGCGTGATGGTGGGGATCTGCGGGATGTCTCCGCGGAGGGCGGCAGGGGCATTCGGAGGAAGCAGGAGACCGGCGGAAGCTGCGGCGGGTGCGGGCATCTGGCGGGTTTGCAGGCCGGGCTGGGCCACGGCGGGCACGCCAGCGGGGGCGATGGTTTCGGAGGGGGCACCCAAACCATCGGAAAGGGTCACCCAGCCGACTTGATCGCCTTTTTGGAGCTGCACGCGGATTTTGGCGCTGGTGATCTCGCCGTCGATTTTTCGCACTTTGACGCCGATCTCGTTCTCGGAGCCGATTTTGGCCTGGAAGACCTGCGAGGTCGTTTTGTCCACGATGAGCGCGACGACCTCTCCCTGAAGCTCATACACGCCGGAGAGGCTGAGGTTGTCCGCAAAGCTCGGTCCGGCTGGCGCATCGGGTGCGGGGAGGTCCTTGGTGGTGAAAAGGCTGCGTTCCCAGAGTGAGGCATAGGCTTCGAGTTTCGGGAACTCGACGGGTGTGGTGCTCTCGTCCGCTTTCAACGAAGGGACAAAAAGGACAGAAGCGACCCAAGCGACGGCGCATATCATCCATCGAATCTTCTGCAAAACCTCTGTGGTCCTCCGTGCCCTCTGTGGTGATGTCCGCATTTTCCGACCACAGAGGTCACGGAGGACCACAGAGACGGGGAGGTTTAGCAAGAGGCTCGATCGTAAGTCGTAAATCATAAATCAATTCTTGGTGACCTTCGGCAGGCTCTTCTCGTGATAGAACTGGGTGAACTCGACCTCGGCATTGATGGTCTTGTTCGAGCCGACGGGGTTGATTTGGAGGCGGGTAATACCGATGAAGCTCTTGGGCTGCTGGAGTGTGTGCAGCCAGGTATAGAAGGCCTGCTCGCTGACACCGGTGAGGGTGGTTTTGATGCTGGCTTTCTCGAAGTGGCTCTCCTCTTCCTCCTCGACGGGCAGGCCATCGGTGCCGATGGCGCGGGTGCGTTCGAGGAGCTCCGTGCCGCCGATGGTGAGATCGTGTTTTTGTGCGGCAGCGGTGACGGTTTCGAGCAGCTTGGCGCTGGCGTCCTTGTTGCTGGTGAAGCCGGGGGCGCTTTCTTCGAGCCACGCATTCTTTTCAGCCCATTCGGCGCCTTGCGAGACGGCGAGGTTCATCGAGCCGAGGCGATCCCGCAGAAGCTCGACCTCGTCCTGCACCTCGAAGTAGGTGCGGAAGGCGAATGCGCCGCCGCCGATGAGGGCGACGCCGATGAAGATGGCGGCGAAGACGCCGAGGAGGACTTTTTCACTCTTCTTCATGGGCGACTCCTCCTTTCATTTCAAAGGTGGCGCTTTGATCACTGGCGATGAGCGGCGGTGGACCATCGAGACCGAAGTGGGCGAGCGCTTCGCTTTCCTTCAGTGCCTGGGTGTATTCGAGGGCGAGGGAGGCGCTGGGCATGCGGCCGATTAGGCTGAGCATTTCGGGTGTCCATTCCCAATGCGTGAGCAGGGCTTCTTTGGACGATTCCGGCCCCATGCAATGCATGAGCATCTTCTGCGGCCACGCGGAAGGATCGACAGCGGGCGCGGCCTCCATCCAGGCACGCTTGTGATCCATGACGCGTGAGGCGCGAGGCATCAGCTCGGCCACTTTTTCACGCAGCATGTTCCGCTCCTGCAAAGCGAAGGCGGTGAGCGTGGCCACCAAGGCGATGGCGGCGGCTGCGGCGGCTCCGAAACTCATCGCGAGGAAGCGGGTGCGTGAGCGTGTGCCCTGGCGCTGGCGTTCGAGCACGAGTTCCTCCGGCATAAGCAGGCTGGCGCCGCGCTCTGGCATGGTGGGCGCAGGCATGTCACAACGGAAGGGAGCGAGGCCGGTGGTGCGCTGAATCTTGCCGAGATCGCCCTCGTCGATCCACAGCACGATGCTTTCAAGACGGCCGAGCACGCCTTGAAAGCCGAGCTGGAGGCAGATGTTGTTCAGCTCCGCCAGCGCATGATCATCGAGACGCGTGGAGGAAAGCGGCGTGCAGTAGATGAGCTGCGATCCGGCGGTGATGGCGACGACGAGACGGCCGAGCTCGCGGAAAAGCGTGATGCTGTTTTGCACCATCGGGTAACACAGGGCGTGATGCGTGACCTCATCGGGAAGGTAGGTCGTGTCACTCAGCGGCACGGGCTGATCTTTGAGTGCGAGGATGCGGGCGAGGTTTGCGCCTTCCTTGCCGGCGATGCTGCGCACCTGCACGCTGGCTTCGTCCTCGTTGGTTTTGACGCCCATGCGTTCGAGATGGAGTAGCGCCATGCTGCGGAGGTGCTCGGTCTCGCCTTTGAGCCAGGCGGGCAGCACCCAGAACTGCGTGGAAGGCAGGGCGAGCACGCGGCGAGTGGCTTCTTTGCCAAAGCGGCTGCCTTCGGCGGTGAATTCGCCGCTCTGCTGGCACAGCTCCCCATCGGCGCCGGTCCAGCTTTGCCAGACGGAGGCACCGGGGAGCAGCAGCTCGGAGGTGGGTTTACGAGTTTTGGCCATGAATCGGGATTTCACCACGCCAGACGGCCTGTCCGCCCTGCGTGATGAGGATGAGTTTGCGTTTCAGGGACCCGAGGTAACCGACGCTTTCGATGCGACGGATGGGGCCGGAAAATTGAATCCACTGCGTGAGCTGCGCCACGGTCTGGCGGTTGAAAACGCCGAGCATCTGCGCCACCTGCGGCACGCTGCCGAGGCGCACATCGTCCCGCGTGCGATGCTGGCCATCGCGACCGTTTCGCATCGTCAAAATTGGCTGTACACGCTCCATCGGCACATCGCCGAGCAGGGAGATGATCTCGGCGCTGGTGTCATTGATGTCGATGCGGCCATCGCCATACACGGTGAACCACTCACGCCAGTCGGGGCGCTCGGCGTTCACGATGTCCATGCCGCGCACGTGGAGCATCTCCTCGACCTCTTTGAAGGGTTGATTGAAGGGCATGCCTTCGAAGCCGACTTTTTGATACTCGCGTTTTTCCGCGCCGTTGAGGCTGGCGTTGCTATCGGCATCCACCCAGTCCTTCAGCGCATCGCAGAGCGCGGTGGTGAAGTCCGGCTTGAAGCCCCAGCGGGTGAAAAGACGGCGCAGCAGCACCTTGTCGCCGCTTTGGAGGAGGAAGTTGATGTTGAGACGGGCTTCCTCGGTCTTCAGCGTCACATCAAAGCCGCCGCCGATGTCGCTGCTGAAGTGCAGCAGCGGATCGTCCTGCTGCATCGCCGGATGGCGGGCCAGTTCGAGGCCGGTCTCCGCGTAGCGCTTCGCGTAGATGCGTCCGCGCATCATGCGGGTGTATTCGGTGTCGCCATGCAGCGCCTTGGTGGCCGCGAAGAGGACCATGCCCAGCGCGAAGATCATCCAGAAGACAGCGATGAGGGCCGAGCCGCGCTGTGTGGAGTGGCGACGAATCGTCGCCAAATCAATACGAAGCCGGGATGCCGACGAGTCGTCGGCCCTCCAAAGATTCGCGTTGTGGCATTCGAGGTTCATCGTGCTGGTGTGGCTGTTGGGGCTGGCGCCGCGGCGATCTGGCCGCTCAAATCACTCGCGACCCAAAACGTGTACTCATGCTCCCTCGTGTCGTTGAGGAAGGCGAAGCGGAGTTTGATGAAGAGAGGTGGTTTGGGGCGCTTCTTGGGGTCCCAGTCGATGAACCATTTTTTGTCTTCGGGGCTGTAGAACTGCCACTGCATCTGCTTGAGGTTTTCGAGGATCGGAAGCTCGGCGAGCGTGTCGAACTGGTCCTCGCGGCGGGCATTGAGCGGGCGCTTCAAATGACGCACGACGAGGTTGAGCGTCTTTTCAGGCCCTGGGGCACGCACGAGGCCGAATTCGACGGCGTCGGCCATTTTGAGGCGTTGATCCCACACGAAGGGCATCTGGCTGCCGAGGATGAAAAGATTGCCGGAGGAGCCACGGGCGGCTTTTTCGGCTCCAGCGGCGAGGCTGATGCCGGGAGGCAAGCTTTCAAAGTAGTCGCGCCATTGGGTGACGAAGTTCGAGATGCGTGTTTCGCTCACGCGAGCGGCTCCCATCGACTTTCCGAGCTGCATGGCCCCATCCGCGACACTGAAAACGCCCGAGAGCACCAGGCCGATGAGGACCAGTGCCAGCAGGATTTCCAGCAGCGTGAAGCCGGATGCGTTAGATCGGGCTGTTGGGTGAATACACATAGGTTTCCATGGTGCGGACGATGCGGCGGCTGAGGCCGTCGCTGATCCACGCTTCGGCGCGGACGCGGAAGACGTGGTCGAGCTCCGCTTTGTCGCGGGTGAAGAGGCGGACCTTTTCGATGGTGGCGCTGGCGTCGATGTGATCGGCGGTTTTGGGGAAGTCGATCTTCGTGGCCTTGAACTCCGGCTGGTGCGCCACTTCGGCGAGCACGGATTCGAGCACACGAAGCACCTGCGCTTCCTGGCGGGCTGCTGTGGTCGTTTTGGCGATGCCATCAATGGCCTGCGTCATGCCGACGGAGACGAGCGCGAACAGCGCGATGGCGAGGAGGATTTCGAGCAGGGCGAAGCCCTGCGGTGTAGGCGTGCTCGCCAGAGAACGGCGGAGCCCCGCATTCTGGCGAATGCGCCTACAAGCTTTGGCTGGGCTCGTGTGCTTCATGACTTGGCGTTGAAATCGAGGCTCTTGCGTTTGGCGCAGGCGGTGAGGGCATCGAAGGCGAGTTCGACGGTGCCACCTGGGCCGGAGAGGCGGACCTCGATGGGCTCGCAGATGCCGGTGGGGCTGAATTCCCAGGTTTCGCCGCGCTTCGGCTCGCGGAAGCCGCGTTCGCCGATGCGGCGCACCTTGAGCATGCCGCTGAAATCGGAGCCGGTGCCGAACGAACCGGCGGCGAGCGGCATGGTGACGAGTTGCTGCGTTTTGACGGCCTGGAGGAGGTTATCGCGGGCAGTGGTTTCGATCATGGCGACGGCTCGGCGGAGGCGATCTTCATCTTTGATGCCGGAGATGCTGATGATCGAGATGCCGAGCATGAGGGAGATGATGCTCAGGACGACCAAGATTTCGATCAGGGTGAAGGCGGAGCGGCGGGGGGAAAGATCAAAGATCAAAGATGAAAGATGAAAGGGGCGCAGCGGCGCGTGCTCGCGTGAAGGCGAGTGGCTGCTGCGCTCGGGAATTGGTTTCATCTTTTAGCTTTCCGTTTTTATCTTTTCTCAAAGCTGCCAGCTTCCCACGTCATCGGCGTTGTCGGCGATGCCATCAGGGCCGGCGGAGTAGATGTCGAAGCCGCCTTTGTCCTTGGTGCCGGGCTTGCGGTAGTGGTAGGCGTTGCCCCAGGGATCGACGGGGAGCTTCTTGAGCTTGCCTTTCTCGACGAGGATGCCGATGCCCTGTGAAGTGGTGGGCAGCTTCATCGAATCGACTTCGTAGGCGCGGACGGCGGACTGGATCTGGTTGATGTGGCCGAGCGCGGTCTTGTTCTTGCCGCCTTCGAGGACGCCGCCAAAGCTGACGACGCCGACGCCGACGAGCAGGCCGATGATGCCGAGGACGAGGAGCATCTCGACGAGGGTGAACGCAGCTCGAGAGTTACGGGTGATGAGTTTTGAGTTGTGGGTGAGGTTCATGGAGGCTGTTGGGTTTGGAGGTTTGTTCGGGGGAGGAGGAGTCGGATTAGGAGGCGGAGGAGGATTGACGGAGCCGTGCTATTTGATGGAGCTGATGGTTTCGAAGATGGTGCTCATCATGATGTAGGCCATGAAGCCGACCATGCCGGCCATGATGAAGACGATGAGGGGCTGGATGCAGGCGGCGAGGGTGTCGATCTTCTTGCTGAGCTCGCGGTCGAAGCGTTCGGCGGCACGGGAGAGGGCGGCGGGCATGTCGCCGGTCTGTTCGCCGACGTTGACCATGTCGAGGAGGAGGGGCGGGAACTGGCCGCTGCGGTCGAGGGCACGAGAAAGGCTCACGCCTTCGCCGACGTGGCGCTGCACGGCTTCGAACTCGCGCTGGAGATGCGGATTCTCGATGGCCTGATGGGTGAGCTGCATCGACTGAACGATGGTGAGGCCGTTGCCGAGGAGATTGGCCATCGTTTCGAGGAACTGGACATAGAAGCGGGCTTTGAAGATGGCGCCGAAGAGCGGCAGGCGCAGTTTGAAGCGTGCCCACGGGATGGCGGATTCGGGTCGGGACAGCCAGGCTCGGAAGAGGATGAAGCTGGCGATGCCTGCGATGAGAAACATCCACCATGTCGATTTGAAGACCTCGCTGGCCTTGAGCATGACCTGCGCGAGGAAGGGTAGCTTGCCACCGGTGCTGTCGAGCATCTCGGTGAGCTTCGGGATGAGGTAGAGCACAAACATCAGCGACACGCCGACGGCGGCGACGACGAGGAACGCGGGATACAGCATGGCCGCGAGCACCTTGGAGCGCAGCGCGGCGAGCGAGCGCATGTAGGCGGCCTGGCGCTTCAAGATGGTGCTCATCGAACCGCTGGCCTCGCCGGCGGAAACGAGGGCGCAGAAGAGGTTGCCAAAGCTGGGGCTCGTCGAGGCGACGGCTTTCGAGAAGGACATGCCATCACGCACCTTGCCACGCAGCACGGTGGCGAGTGTTTTGATGCCTGAGAGCTCGCGACGACGCTCCATCGTGGCAAGCGCGGGCTCAAGCTGGATGCCAGCGCTGACGAGATCGGCGAGTTCCTCGATGAACAGCACGACTTGAGCGAGCTTGAGCTTGATGGGGCCGCTTTGAAGAGGCTCGGCGGAGGCCTTGGTTTTGGATTTCGAGGTGGTTTTGTCCTCGGAAGCGGCTTCGAGCTTGATGGGCTGGATTTTTTTCTTCCCGAGCAACGCGAAGGCCTCCCCGCGATCCGACGCGATGAGTTCTCCGGTGATGAGACCGGAGGGACCTTGAGCGCTGTAGGTGAAGGCGGGCATTGCAAATTGAGAACTGAAAATTGAAAACTGAAAATTGGGTTAGGCGGCGAGGCGGACGGGAGCGGGCGCTTGGATGGGAGATGGCGTGGCGGCTCGTTCGCTCGCGGCGGTGACGGAGAGGACCTCTTCGATGGTGGTTTCGCCGGAGAGGACTTTTTGGAAGCCGTAGCCGCGCATGGGGATGTAGCCGTCTTTGAGAGCCTGCTTCATGAACTCGGCGGGATGGGCACGGGAGTTGATGAGATGCTGCAGGGCATGCGTGACGAGGACGACTTCATAAATCGAGACACGGCCCTGGAAGCCGCTGCCACGGCAGGCTTCGCAACCGGTGCCGCGCATGATTTTTCCGCGTGCCTGCACCGGGAAGCCGATGGACCGCAAGTAGCTCTCCTCGACCTCGGCGGGCGCTTTGCAATGCGGGCAGAGCTTTCTCACGAGGCGCTGGGCAAAGAACGCACGCACGGCGCTGCTGACGAGGAAGGGCTCGACACCCATATCAATGAGACGCGAGATGCCGCCGATGGCGTCATTGGTGTGCAGCGTGCTCAAGACGAGGTGACCGGTCAACGCGGCACGCACGGCGATCTCGGTGGTCTCGAGGTCTCGCATTTCCCCGATCATGACGACGTTCGGATCACCACGCAGGATGCTGCGTAGGCCGGCGGCAAAGGTGAGGCCGATCTCGGGCTTCACAGCGATCTGCACCACGCCGGGCATTTTGTATTCCACCGGGTCCTCGATGGTGACGATGCGGCGGTGGGTCTGATTCAGCTCGGTGAGGAAGGCATACAGCGAAGTCGATTTGCCGCTGCCGGTGGGGCCGGTGATGAGGATGATGCCGTTGGGCAGGCGCAGCAGTTCCTCGATGACGGGACGAATCGTATCGGTGAGGCCGAGACGATTGAGCGTGACCTGCTGCTGGGCGAGGAGACGGAGGCTGATGCTTTCGCCTTCCACCGATGGAATGGTGGCGACACGGACGTCGATGGGCGTGCCATCGAGTTCGAGATTGATGCGGCCGTCTTGCGGGAGGCGTTTCTCCGCGATGTCGAGTCGAGCCATGATCTTCAGGCGGGCGATGACGGAGGCTTGGAGCGATTTGATGTTCTCCGGCACGGGCAGCTCTTCGAGTCGGCCGTCAATGCGGTAGCGGATGCGCAGGCGGTCGTGCTGTGGCTCGACGTGGATGTCCGTGGCACGCTGATCGAGGCCGCGGCGAATGATTTGATTCACAAAGCGCACGACACTGGCCTCCTCGTCCTCCGGTTCATCGAGCACGGTGACCTCGTCCTTCAGATCTTCGGAACCCCAATCGGCACGGCCGCGCAGGATCTTCTCAAACGTGTCCGCCCCGAGGCCGTAAAGCTTTTGCAGGCCCTCGACGATACGTGTGCGAGGTCCCACATGCCACACGACGGGCATCGAAAGGCTCGCGGCCACACGCTGATGCGCCACGAGGTTCAGCGGATCAAAGGTGGCGATGTGAAGCGTGCGCGGAGTGTCCTCGAGCTCGCCGCCTTCGGCCTGCTCAGTGAAAAGCGGTAGCAAACGATGCCTCAACGCGATCTCGGCGGGTAGCAGACGGCGGATGCCAGCCTCGGCGGGCTTGTCGTCCTCTTTGGGTTCCCACCACAGCAGCGTGAGCGTTTTCGCCAATGCCATGAGGAAATCCCGCTCGCGGACGCCATCGCAATCCAGCACGGCATCGACAAAGGAGGTCTGGTTGAAGCAGGCATCCTCAACCGCCTGCCGAACGGCAGGAGAATCAGCGCAACCCGAGGCGGCGAGGATTTGGTCAATGAGGGGAAGCATGGGAAGGGGGCTAAATTTACCCAACAATCACCATAATTATGGTATTTTATATAAATGGCAAGTTTTTAATAAACCTAAACCATTCGTAGCCCCTAAAATCTAATCATCTCAGCCTGACCGTTCCGATCACTTCGCCGCTGGCTTGGCAGCCTTGGGGGTTTTGGCTGGCTTCGGCGTGAAAATCTTCCGGTCGAGGTTTTTGGTGAGATCGACGGGGGAATCCGTGGCGGCAGCGGTGGCGGGGACGGGGACGGGGAGTTTGGCGGACCAAAGAAGGGCATTCACGAGCATGCGGCGCTGCTCAGGCACGGCCCAGCTCGCATGGAGATCGCAGCCGGTGAAGCCGAAGCTGCGGCCGCCATTGGAGCGCTCAAAGGCCCAGGCGACGGTTTCGGCTCGGCCAGCATGGGTTTTGGCATCAGCGGTCTTGCGGCTGGTATCGGGCATCTGGGCGGAGAGGAGCGGAGTGACACCTTTTTCGGCAAAGTGGAGGTTGTAGAGCCAGCCGTCCTTCAACAGCTCAAAAGGCTTCATACCGCTGGTGACGGCGTGGGGGCTGACGGAGTCGAATTTCACATCCCAATGCCCCCGGCAGCCGATGTCCGGCTGAAAGGCCGCGCCGAACCACTCTTTATACGAGGGCGCGAGGTCCGCCGGGCAATCGACGGCCTGATGCAGCACGATGAAACCGGCTCCGGCATCCGATAGCGCCTGCACCTTCGCCCGACGCTCCGGTGTGAGGAAGGGCAGCTTCGCGCCGCCATCCATGAAAAAGACCACGACGCGGGCACCATCGAGCACGGTCTCGTTTTTCGGCCATCCATCCGCCACCATCACCGGAGCCACGCCCGGCACCGCCGCCAGCCATTCGCGGAGCAGGGCGCATCCGGCGAAGTATTCGTGCTGGCCAGGCTTATTGCTCGGGCTGCCTGCGAGGAGGACGATCTTTGCGGCGGAAGCGTCACTGGGCACCTCCAGCGGGATCTGCTGCTGTTCGGAGGTGAGCTCGGCGTGGGCGGAGAGGATGGAGAAAGCGGTGGTGAGGAGAATGAGGCGCATGGGATTTGAAGTTTCCCTCCAACGGCATGAATGCTCTGATCCTTCCCATGCTTCGCTTTCAACTCTTTGGCTTCCCCATCCTCATTCAATGGATGTTCTGGCTCAACACCGCCCTCCTGGGAGGTGCCATCGGTGCCAGCACGCCTGCCGAGATGCGTGCGCTGGCGGCTTTTATGATCGCGGCTTTCTTTTCCGTGCTCATCCATGAGTTGGGGCATGCTTCGGTGATGCGCAGCTTTGGTGATCGCCGCGTGGGCATCGTGCTGTATGCCTTTGGCGGCTTTGCGCAGAGCAGCCAGCGCTTCACTCGCGGGCAGGACATCCTGCTCACGGCTGCTGGACCAGGCCTGCAAATCGCCGCAGGCTTGGCGGTGCATTTCCTGCTCGAAATTCTCGAGCCTTCGATTTCGTGGTTCACCTATCTCGCGGCCCAGTTTGTGTTCGTGAGCATCTTTTGGGCGATCCTCAATTTGGTGCCCATCGTGCCGCTGGATGGCGGGCGGCTATGCGCAGGCATCACCGGCAGGCCCAAGCTGGCGCTGCGAATCAGCTTCGTCACGGCGGTGGTGCTCGCCGCTGGCTTTTTGTATCTCGGCTACGGCTGGATCACGCCGATCTTCTTTGGCATGCTGGCTTACAACAACTGGAAGCAGCTCCAAGGCGAGCCGCAAATCCCCTGGATGAGCGCATAATCCGGCTTCGAACGTTCGTTTCAGCCCCGCCCCACGATGAAATCGTTCCTTTGCCTTCTCGCCGCCCTCAGCCTGCCCTGCGGCGTGCTCGCTCAATCTCCCAAAGCCGAGCTCATCTCACCCCAGGTGAAGGCCGCCGTCGAAAAAGCCGTGAAGTGGCTCGTGGCCCAGCAGCGACCCGCCGGTTTGATCGTCGATGAAAAGTCCAACAATATCCCGAAGCGGGGTGATCTGCCCTCCCACAGCGCCGCAATGACCTCGCTCGCTTTGATGGGCCTGGCGAGCGTCGGTCACATGCCGAGTGATCCCACGCCGGAGGGCAAAGCCGCCGCGAAGGCGCTGCGTTTCATCGTGGAAGGCATCGAGCCGGATGAAAACGGCTACCTCGGCCGCAGCGACCGCTCCCGCATGTATGGCCACGGCATCATCACGCTGATGCTTGCCGAAATGATCGGTCATGCGCCCGACGACGCCACGGACAAGCGCATGCGCGGCATGCTCGACGGTGCCATCAAGCTCATCCTCCGCTCTCAGCAGGTCTCGAAAAGCGAGGCAAATCGCGGTGGCTGGCGCTACGAGCCGCAAAGCAGCGATAGCGACATCTCCGTGAGCGTCTGGCAGCTCATGTCCCTCCGCGCCGCGAAGAACGCCGGCTTTGATGTGCCGAAAGACGCCATCGACAACGCCGTGGCCTACATCAAGCGCAGCTACCAGGTCGAACGGGATGCCAATGGCATTCCCAAGAGCGACAACGCCGCCTTCAGCTACGAGCCCTACGGCGGCCGCAAGACCTTCTCCACCACCGCCGCCGGGCTGCTCTCGCTGCAAGTGTGCGGCCTTTACGATGCGCCGGAGGTCGTCGGCAGTGCGAACTGGCTGCTCAAATCCCCGCCGGAGATCAACGAGCCCTGGTTCTTTTACGGCTGCTACTACTACGCCCAGGGCATGTATCAGCGCGGCGGAGATCACGCCGCCACCGCCCGCCAGCGCACCGAGCAAATCCTCGTCGGAGCCCAGAGCGCTGAGGGAAACTGGTTCCCGCGCAATGGAAACGAAAAGAGCGCGGGCAGCGTGTATGCCACCTCACTCGCGCTCCTGAGTCTCTCGGTGCATCATCACTTCCTGCCGATCTACCAGAAGTGAAGCGTGCCTGATCACATCACCATGCCGCCATCGACGGCGATGGCCTGACCCGTGATGTAGCGGGCGTCTGGGCTGGCAAGGAAGAGAGCCGCCGCCGCGATGTCAGCGGCCTGACCGAGCTCGGCGAGGGGGATCTTTTTGAGGATCTCCTCCTTGAGCTGGTCGTTGAGCACATGCGTCATGTCCGTGGCGATGAAGCCGGGGCAGATGGCATTGGCGGTGACGCCACGCCCGGCGAACTCGCGGGCGAGCGACTTCGTGAAGCCGATGAGGCCAGCCTTGCTCGCGGCGTAGTTGGCCTGGCCAGCATTGCCGATGAGGCCGATGACGCTGCTGACGTTGATGATGCGGGCACCTTTTTGCTTCAAAATGCTGCGCTGGACCGCTTTCACCATGTTGAAGGCCCCTTTGAGGTTCGTATCGAGCACCACGTCCCAGTCTTCCTCGCTCATGCGCAGGAGCAGGCCGTCTTTGGTGACGCCAGCGTTGTTCACGAGGATGTCCACATGGTCAAAATCAGCCAGGATCTGCTTACCGACTTCGAGGCAGGCTGCGCCATCGGCCACGTCGAGGGCGTAACCCTTCGCCGCACCGGGGTGCGTGGCGTTGATGGCATCGGCGGTGGCTTGTGAATTGGCCTGCGTGCGGCTCAC
>JBEIGR010000046.1:0-16667 GCA_040381795.1 Verrucomicrobiaceae bacterium
AGTTTGGGAGCTTTTGACCTCGCAGCGCGGCGGAGAAGTCGCGGCCCGGTGATTTTGGAGCCTGCGGCATGGGTTGGCCGAGGTAGGCGAGCACGCTGGGCATGAAGTCGTAGTTACTCACGAGGGCATCGCAGGTCTGCGCGGCGGGGATCTGGCCGGGGTGGCGGAAGATGAGCGGGATCTGCATCATGAGCTCGTGGGCGGCGGTGGGCACAAAGTGATCGCCCATGCCCCACATGCCGTTTTGGCCGCCCATCCAGCCCTGATCGCTGGAATAAACGACGAGGGTGTTGTTATCGAGGCCGTGGGCTTTGAGCGCGGCGAGGATTTCGCCGACGCCATCGTCCACGCCGCTGCATTCGGCGGCCATGCGGCGGCGGGCGGCATCGGTGTTGTGGAACTGTTTATTCGCTTGCTGCCAGGGATGCATGGCATCGCGGGGGAAGGAGTGCAGGGGTTTGTCAGCGTAGTATTCGGCATGCCGGTTCCGTGCGGGCTGGGTCATGAGCTTGCCGAGGGAGTAAGGGCCGTTGTAGGCGAGGTAGAGGAAGAAGGGCCGCGCCTTGTTTTGCTGGATGAACTCGATGCCTTTGCGGGTCCAAAAATCGGTCGTGTAGTCCGGCTCGGCGCGGAGCTGGCCGTTTTCGATGACTTTTTGATCGTAGAACTCCTGCGTGCTGCCGTCCGGCTTCGTCGTCCAGGTGGTGAAGCCTTCGTTGGGTGTCGTGTTGGCCCCGAGATGCCATTTGCCGCTGAGACCGCAGGTGTAGCCGGCCTCGCGGAGGACCTCGCCGAGGGAGGTGAACTCCTGGAGCGTATTGTAGGCCTCAGCTCCCATCATGTATTTCGGGTCGAGGAAGGAATGGACGCCGTGCTGGGAGGGGATGAGGCCGGTGAGAAAGGTGGCGCGGGTGGGGGAGCAGACGGGATTACTGCTCAGGGCACGGGTGAAGCGGATGCCCTCGGCGGCCAGGCGGTCGATGTGCGGCGTGCGGATGTCCGGGTTTCCGTAGCAGCCGAGGGTCCAGGCACCTTGGTTATCGGTTAGAATGAAGACGAGGTTCGGCGACTTGGCGGAGGCGATGGAGGCTAAGAACAAGCCGAGGAGGGCCAAACGGGCAAAATGCAGGTGCATGACGCTGAAAACGCCCGTGGGAAGGAGGCTATTTCCAGCCGGGGAGGGCTGACTCCCACTGAAATTAAACAATTAATTAGAATTTCCATAAACAAAGCCTTATCTTCAAGCCTACTCACCCCACTGGGGGCGTGGGCAGGCTTTTCATTTTTGATGTCATCCCCCTCCTCCCAGTCCGAAGCTCCTCTCGAACGCCTGCGCATCGCGCCCTGGCGGGGACCGGTGCATTTCCTGGTGCTGATCTCCTCCGCCGCCGTGGCGGTGAGCCTGCTGCTCTCCTACGTCCTGCTGGTCGCGATGACCTTTTTATGGATCTGCGTGGAGCTGCACGCCATCACCAAGACGATGGCCATCAATGGCCTGATGCATTGGAACCTCATCCAGGACTGGATGATGTTCCTGGGGCTTGGGGTGACGTGGGTCTTCATGCTGCGCCCGCTGCGCCCACGCCCCAGCAGCACCCGCGTGGCCCTCCAGGTCACACACGGCACACAGCCGCAGCTTTTTGAGATCATCCACGCGCTGTGCTGGCATCTCAAAATGCCGCCGCCCTCGCAGGTGTGGCTCGATACGACGATCTCCATGCGCTCGACGATGAAAAACGGCCTCAATGGCATTCTCACGGGTGACACGGTGCTGCACATCGGCATGCCGGTGATCTCCGTGGTGAGCGCCCGCGAGCTGGGTGGCCTGCTAGCCCGCGAGCTGGGCTTTGGTGCCGGAGGGCTGGGCACGCTTTTTGTTCACACCGTGCGTGAGATGAATCTGTGGTTTTACCGCGCCGCCATGGAGCGTGATCCGTGGGAAATGGACCTTCAAAAGGTCCCTAAGCGGGAGAAATCCTGGCACCTGTGGGGGCGAAGGATCGGGCGCGGCTGGATGTGGCTGGCAAAAGCCCCTTTCATGCTCATCGCCCTCGCCGCCCACGGCGTGAACCTTCTGGCCGTTTGGGCCATGAACCGCGCCGCCGATGAAGTAGCCTCCAACGTGATCGGTGATAAGGAGCTGGCCCGCCTGAAACGGAAGCTCTCCCACCTCGACAAAGCCTGGGCCGCCGCCTCACAGGAAATCCGCCGCGGTGTGGTGCAGCACCGCCTGCCAGAGAATCTCTCCCTCCTCGTCTCCCGCCATGTGGCGAAGACAGTGAGCGAAAAAAACGCCCAAAAGGCAGCCACACCCCACACGCCAGAGGCCGGGCCATCGGTGGAAAACACCCATCGCCCGCGAGGCGAGTCCATCGTGGCCCAGTTCCCCAGTTCGCAGCCTGCGGCGGTGGTGCTGAGGCAGTTTGTGGATCTCTCCCGGCAGGTGACCTACTTTTATTATCAGCACGAGATGGGCCTGAACCTCATCGAGCACCGCCTCGTGGCCGATGAAGAGGTGATCCATCAAAACCGCCGCGAGGATCCCTCTCTCGTGGCCATCCGCCGCTATTTCCAAGGTCTGGCGCATCCCGAGCGCAGCCTGTGCGGCCTCGGTGCCACCCCGGCCACCTCCCCCGGCCGTCTCGAGCTACAGCGCACCATTCTCGAGGTGCGGGATGAACTCTGCCAATGGGGCACCCAGCTCAAAGCAGCCCTCCAGGAATGGAACATCGCCTGGCAGCGACGCCGGGATCTGGAGGCCGCCGCCGTGCTCAGCCTCGCGGGCTTCACCGTCTCTCGCGTGCAGTTTGGCCTAGAGGATGTCTCCCCCGGCACGCTGCGGGCAGAGGCCGCTCGGCAGCGCATGGTGATGGAGCACATGGAGGGTCCGCTCGTGGAGAAAGAGATGCGCCTGGAGGCCCGCTTCTCCGCCGCACTCGGCCTGCTATGGTGGTCAGAGCAGGAGCAACTCGATGAATTCCTCCAGTTCCGCCGTCGTGATCTTCCAGGCTGGGTGGGCGTTTACGAGGCCATGTCCGGAGCCCTGCCCTCCTTCCGTGAGCTGCTGACCACCTTCTTCGCCTTTCAGACCCTCGGTGCAAAATTTGCCAATGTGGATGATCCCAGCGCCCTCCTCGCCGCGCTGCAAACCGTGGTGCCGAAGATGCTCAATCTCGTGCGCCAGATCATCGCCACCATGGACGGAGCCATTTTTCCCTTCACCAAGAGTGGCTATCCCGTGCCGCTGAATGATCACCTACTGCCCAAGCCACTGCCGCAGATGCCAGGCGTCTCCGTCGAATCCGTCGATGCCACCAGCCTGAAGACCACGGCGCTCACGATGGCCTCAGATGCCTCCGATTGCATCGCGCCGTATGTGGATGCGTTTCTTGAGCTCTACCATCACGCCTTCGCGTGGCTGTGTGAATCCGCCGAGCGGGTGGAGATCCATTTCCTCGGTCAGCTCAGCTTTAGCTCCAACACCGAGGTGCTGCTGCCCGTGGAGTTCACCACACAAAATCTCGCCATGCCAGCCGCTGAGCCAAACAACATCGCCGCCTGGCGTGGCCAGCAAGAGGCGGCAGCATCGTAAGACAGACAGTCTTTTGCAGCCCATGCCATGAGACTTGGCAAAGCGGCGGATGAGGCCAAGGTGCCTGCATGTTAGCACTCGTCATTCAGTGGGGCTGGTTGGTGGCCGCGTTTTCGATCCTCGGCGGCCTCGCCGCGCTCTCGCACATCCTGCTGCGGCATCGGGACTATCGCTCCGCCGCTTTTTGGGCCGCTCTCGTCGTCCTCTCTCCGGTGCTAGCCCCGCTGCTGTATCTGTTTTTTGGCATCAATATCCTCCGGCGTCGTGGACGGCAATACCGCCGCGAGCACCACGAGCCATGGCATGATCCCGTGCCCACCAATCCCCTGCCCTTTCCACCGAATAGCGACGACGCCCGCGATCATCAGCAACTCGCCGTCACGCTCGATAAGATCTCCCGCTTCTGCTTCACGAATGGAAACAGCGTCACTCCGCTCATCAACGGTGAGGAGGCCATGCCACGCATGCTAGAGGCCATCCGAGGCGCCAAGGAGAGCATCTCCCTCGCCAGCTACATCTTTGAGGCTCTCGGCATCGGAAGCCAGTTCACCACCGAACTCACCGCCGCCGTGAAGCGCGGCGTGGAAGTGCGTGTGATGGTGGATGATGCCGGCACCCGCTACTCCTGGCCGCCCGTGATCGAGGCCCTCCAGCAAATGGGCGTAAAGGCTAGACGCTTCATGCCGAATCACTTCCTTCTGCGCCTCATCACCATGAACCTGCGTAACCACCGCAAAATCATGGTCGTGGATGGTGCCACGGCCTTCACCGGTGGCATGAACATCCGGCAGGGAAACATGCTCCTGCAAAACCCCGATCATCCCGTTCAGGATCTCCACTTCGAGATCACCGGCCCCATCGTAGCGCAGATCCAACGTGTCTTTGCGGAAGACTGGGCCTTCTGCGCTGGCGAGACTTTGGAAGGGGCGAAATGGTTTCCCCACCTCGATGAAAATGGCACCGCCAGCGCCCTCGGCATCGTGGACGGCCCGGACGAAGATTTGGAGGTCATGCCCGCCACGTTTTTTGCCGCCATCAATGCCGCCAAGCACGAAATCCTTATCGCCACGCCCTACTTTCTGCCCACGCACGTGCTCACCGCCGCTCTGCGCCTCGCCTCCATCCGTGGCGTGAAGGTGCGTATCGTGACCCCCGCTCATAACAACATCCCTTTCGTCTCCTGGGCCTCGCAGACGCTTTACCCGCAGCTCCTGCAAACCGGCTGTCGCATCTTCGAATCCCCGCCGCCCTTTGATCACACCAAGATCTTCCTCATCGACGGCGTGTGGAGCTTCATCGGCTCCACGAACTGGGACCCACGCAGCCTGCGCCTGAATTTCGAGTTCAACGTCGGCATTTACGACCGCACCCTCACCACCCACCTCCGCGAGCTTTTTCAGCACAAGCGATCCCAATGCCGCGAAGTTACCAGCGAAGGCCTCGAAGCCGCTCCCATGCTGCAAAAGCTCCGCAACGGCTTCGCCCGCCTCTTCATCCCGATGCTTTGATCAACGCCAGAGACTCTCACCTCGGTCTTGCCGAGAGATCCGAGGGTAAGAAAGTCGCGGCGCAGGCTTACTTCTTCACCACTGGCGTGCTCGGCAGCGTGGAAACATTCAGCGTGAAAGGCTTCGCGGGTTGTTTGCCGAGCAGTTGCAGATCAAACCACTCCACCATGCGCTCCGTGTCCTGCGGCATCTCCTGCCAGCCGCCGTGACCTGCCCCTTTTCGGATGACGAGTTCGCACACGGTGCCGACTTCATGGCAGCGCTTCAAAAAACGCTCGGATTGCGTGATGGAAACCTGCGGATCAGCATCGCCATGCACGATGAAGATGGGCGGCTGGCCTTTGTGGACCCAGTAGATCGACGATAGCTCACGCCCGAGCGCCTCGCGGCCTTCCGGCGTCGCTGCTTTGGGGCCAAAAGCAGCCGCGTAGGCTTCCAGCTTGCCGATACCGACGGCGTTGTCGCCGGGCTCGAACCAGTTCAAGTAGTCGGTGGGCGGATAAAAGCACGCCACGGCATTCACCGCGCTGCTTCCGCGATCAATCGGGTCAGACGCCTTCGCATCGCCCGGTCCGCTACGAGTCGCGAGCATCAGACTGAGATGACCACCCGCGCTGCTACCAGTGACACCCAGCTTCTGTGGGTCTACACCATACGATGCGGCATTCGCACGCACAAAACGCACCGCACGATTCAGATCCGCCACGATCTCCTCCACCTGAAACCTCGGCTGCGTGCCATGCACGACGACGAAGGTCGTGTAGCCTGCCTTCGGCCAGCCGCCGTCGCTGATGCCTTTGTGATTCGATTTCCAGCCGCCGCTCACGATCTTGATGATACCCGCGCCGTTCGGCTTCACCGGTTTGAAAACATCCATCGTCAGCGCCACGCCATCATGCTTCGTGTAAATGACATCGCGGATGCGCTCCGGCTCCTGGGCGAGCAGTGACGTGGTGATGAGAGCAAGGAGGAGAAGGTGTTTCATGGTTAGGGCATCGTTGCGGCTTGTCGTCAAACTTCGCAACTGTGTTCACCATGACCTCGCTCAATTCGGCGTGGCCTCGCCATGCGGGTAGCGGTAGTCGGCTTTGGCGTCGGTGGAGACTTGCTTCGTGGAGCCGTCCGCGAGTGTGTAGAGGAAGAGTTTGCCGCCAGCGTGATAGACGATGGATGTTTCTCCCTTCGTGAAGCGTGGATAGGCGAACCATTCCTTCTTTCCCTCGGCATTGGCGAAGGGTTTCAAATTCGTGATCGTGCGTTTGTTCACGTCGAAGTCGGCGACGTAGAGCGTGCGGCCCGAGTTCTCGTATTTGAAGCCGGTTTGATACTCGAAGCAGATCTTCGTTTCGCTCGTTGAGACGCTGATGCGGTCAAGAATGCCCTTGGGCGCGAGTTCGCAGGTCACGCGCTCGAACTTCGGCTCGCCGCCCGGATTCGGCGTCATGAGGTAGTAACCGCGGCCGAGCTTCGTAGGCGTGGCGGAAACGAAGAGCCTTCCATCGCGCAAGGCGGAGTGAACCCAGGAGTGGTAGCTCTTGTCCGTGAGCTGCAGTTCCTCACCGGGCTTGCCGCCGATTTGGGAGGCCATGATGTGGTAGCTGAGCTTGCCGGGCACTTTGCGATTCCACACGGGCGTGTTCGTGCCGTCGCGTGTCCACGTGGGATTAAAGTCGGTGAACGTGCCGTCGCTGAGCTGGTGAAAGCCGCTGCCGTCGGTATTGATGATGCACATCGCCGTGATCCAGTTGTTCACGTCCGGATCGTCCTTCAAGCGGCGGAAGAACACGAGATGATCGCCCGTGATCGACCACGACGGTTTGAAGTCCCAGTGTCCGCTCGTGATCGCCTTCGTCTCTGGCTGGCCGAGCACGGTGATGTGAATCTCCCCGTCCTTGTAATAGGACGCACGGGGCATCGTTTCCGCTGCCTGAGACAGCGTGACGATCAACAGAAGAGGTAGGAGCGCTTTCATGGTCATGGCGGGTTTGGTGAACGTGCTTGAGCCACGAAAGTCGCGGTCATCGTGCTCTGTGTTGCCATGATCGGGGAAATTTGATAAACCGCTCATGGGACGCTAATCCCAGCCCCTCTTCCATTAGCGTCATATGAGCGTCTTATCAGCAGTTCAAATCCGCCTCAGCTCCAATGCTCGTGCGCTCAAAGAAGCCGGGCAGCGCGGCGAACAAAGTAAAGCACCTTGAGCCGGGAGCGCCGCTTGTTGGTAAACACAAACAAAGCCCCGCTGCGCACGTCCTCCTTGAGCCGTTCACCGACAGCCCCATGCAGCCCCTCGAAGCCCTTGCGCATGTCGCAGGGTTCCATCGCGATGAAGACCTTTAAACCACCCGTGAAGCTGAGCATGAGACCAGATCAGGCGAGGGATTGGACAAGCCGCGCCGCCAGCACCGCTTGAAGTTCATCAGCTACCTCCACGGTCGCACCACCCGGCAGGCACACGAGCAAAGCCGCGGCGGGTGCCGCCTCCTGCGCCGTCACCTGCACAAAGCGCACCGGCGGGTGGCTGCTGGACTTCGAGAGTGAGGGGCCGCGCTTTTGCGCCAACCCATGGCCTTGCAGCCAGCTCCAGAACGTGTTCTTGGAGATGCCCGCCATTTTGGTGAAAGCAGAGGCGGAAAGCCCGCTGCGCCGAAACTCGGCTACAGCCTCCGCCCGCGCCTCAGCCGTGCTGCACACACGACCGCGTGCGTCCCGTTTCAAAATCGTGAGTTGGTTGTCCATAACGTGGGACATTCCCGCTGCCCCACGTGCCCCTCTCCAAGCTCGATCCCATGGTCGTTACTGTGACGTTTACGTCTTATCAGCGGTTCGAACTTCTTCGTGAAAAGACGAGACTGTCCCCGAAGGAAACATCCATCGCTTCCGATACGGGAGTTGGAGGCGGCGGGGTGAAACTCGGAATGTCCGGGCTTACTTCGACTTCGTCCCTGCCGAGGCCTTCTTCACGTCGCTTTTGGGTGCCTCGACTTTTTTGCTGTCGGCCTTGGGGGCATCGGATGAGGGCGAGGGAGTAGGCAGAGGGGTGATGGAGCCGGTGGGGGCGGCTGCTGGAGTCGTGCCGGGAGCGGCAGCGGTGACGGCGACAGGCTCTTCGGGCTTTTTGAAGGGATCTTCCCAGGTGTGGAGTTCAAAGCTAGGGCCGATGCCGCCGAGGTCGCCGACGAGCTGAAGGCAGCGTTCGCGCCATTTGGCGAGGTTCGGGGCAGTGTTGGGCTTTTCGGCGGTGCCGGGGAAAAAGAGGTAGGTGACCTTCAAATCGTCTTCACCGCGACGGTAGGGCGTGGATTTGGGATTGATGGTCTTCGACATGAGCAGGGAGGCCTCGCCCATTTTGAAGCTGGGGCCGTAATCACCGCAGATGGCGGGGTAGATTTTGCCTTCGTGAATGACGCAGGCGTAATCGCCAATCTGTGGGGTGTGTTTGTTTTGATCGGCGTAACCGCGGAAAAGCAGGGAGATGACGACGAAGGGATCTTTTTCAGCGATGAGGAAGCTGCGAGCCTTCATTTCGCTGATCTGCACGGTGAGTTCTTGGATGAGGGCGTTCAGCTCGCGATTGCGGGCGGCGGAGAGGCCTTTGACGGCGAATTCGTCCTTGGCTTTTTTGAGCCGCTCCTCCCAGCGGGCGACGAGCGGGTTCGGCGTAGTAGTGACCTTGGGCCAGGCATAGCTGGTGCTGGGCTGGTAAAAGTCGGACATGTAGATGTACTCATCGAGCGTGGGCTGGCGGTCGCCATCGGAGCCATCGGCCACGACATCCATCTCACTCTGCACGAGCAGGGCGCGGCGCTGGGTGGTGGGGTGGGTGAGTTCGAGGATGGTCTCACAGTCGTAGTAGTTGTGCCGGTCGAGGATTTTGTTGAGGCGGGTGAGATCATTCTGCACGCGGCTGGTCTTGCTCTGATAGAGCTTGTGGTAGAACCCGCTCACTTTGGCCGTGGTGAGCATGGTTTCGAGGCCGGGGAGGATCTTGGGAAGGTTGGGATTGATGCGGGCAAGCTCGGGCAGCGTTTGATTGGCCTTCGGCACGCGGATGGAGAGCTGGAACTCGGCTTTGTAGGCCTCGGGATCGAGGCGTTCGAGACTTGCAAAGCTGCCTTCCTCGGTGATGAGGTTCGTTTTGACGGTGATGCCGTTGAAGAGCGTGGCGACATCCACGTCCTTGCGCGGGATGTATTTGTCCGGCAGCGGCGGCAGCACCTCTTTGACGACTTCGACCTGCTTGATGACTTCCTTGGTGACCGGGACCTCTTTGACGATCTCTTTGGGCACTTCGCGAGTGATGATGCGCTCCTTCGTGCTGCGGGCGGATTCAATGATCTGCTGGATGCCGCGTTTGATCTTTCCGGCGAAGGGCGTGAAGGGCAGCAGCAGCGCCACGAGCAGCACGGAAAAGAAGAGAAACTTCGTGACGGTGCCGATGCAGCCGCCGCGAGGTCTTGCAGCCGGTTGAAAAGCGGACTCGGTGGGCGTGGGGGAGTTTTCCGGGGGCATCGGGCGAATGTTCAGGGTTCAACGTGAAGCGTTCAACATCGAAGTGCTCAACCTTCCTCAAGCTTCCCGTCTTTCAGCAGCAGACGGCGATCCCCGCGCTTGGCGAGTTCGCGGTCGTGGGTGACAACGATGAGGGTCTTTTGCGCTTCATCGACGACCTGCATGAGCATGTCGATGACGCCGCTGCCGGTGGTGGCGTCGAGATTGCCGGTGGGTTCGTCGGCGTAGATGATGCCGGGGTCATTGATGAGGGCACGGGCGATGGCCACGCGCTGCTGCTCGCCGCCGGAGAGTTCGGTGGGTAAATGATGGAGACGCTCAGCGAGACCGACCTTGGAAAGCAGTTCGCGAGCGCGGTCATCCGCCTTGCGGCCGCCGATCATGGCGGGGAGGGCGACGTTTTCGATAGCGGTGAGTTCCGGCAGTAGAAAGTAGTGCTGGAAGACGAAGCTCATCACCTGATTGCGCATCCGTGCCCGTTCGGCGGCAGGCGATTTGTAGAGCGAACGACCATGCACGAGCACATCACCCGCTGTGGGCTGCTCCAGACCGCCAAGAACGTAGAGTAGCGTGGTTTTGCCCGCGCCGGACTGGCCACAGAGGAAGACTTTTTCACCTGCTTTGACCTCCAGATTCACGCCGCGAAGCACCGGCAAATCGTGCCCCGCCAGGTGGTAGGTGCGATGCACGTCGGTGGCGATGAGGGGCGCGGCGTTTTGGCTCATGGGAAAAAAGATGGGCGAGAGTCGGCAGGTGGCCGCGTGCGTCAAGACACGATGCCCGCCAGTGTCCGCTGGCGCACGGCCTCATACATCACGATGGCGGCCGCGGTGGCGAGATTCAGGCTGCGAGTGCCGCCCTCCCGCATGGGAATGCGCAGCCAGCACTCGTTTTCGAGCAGTGAAGGCGGGATGCTGCGAGTCTCCGGCCCGAAGACGAGAAAAACATTCTCCTCGGTCAAATCGGCGGCCCAGTAGTCCGTGTCGCCTCCACATTCGACGAAGAAGATGGCGCTTGAGGAAGGCATCGAGGCCCGGAAGGCCTCCCAGTCGTCGTATTGCCGTAAATCGACGTGCTGCCAGTAATCGAGCCCGGTGCGTTTGAGGTATTTATCCTCCAGGCTGAAGCCCAGCGGGTGGATCAAATGCAGCCGCGCCCCGGTGGCGAGGCACAGGCGGCCAATGGCACCCGTGTTGTGCGGGATCTCCGGCTGGAAAAGCACGACATGCAGCATGGCAGCTCAGCCTTTGAAGACGAAGAATTTCCGGCAGAAGAAATTAACCCCGACGGAAACGACCACGAGGATGGCCTGGGCCACGACCGAATGAATGCCGTACTGGTGAATCAAAAGAGGCCCTGCGGCTAGTCCCGCCACCAGCCCCACAAAGCTCGCCAGAGTAAAAAACAGAAACTCCTGCACCCAGTGGTGCCTGCCCTGCTGAAACACCCACACCACATTCGTGAAGTAGGCAAATACGTTGCTGAAAAGGAAGGCGATCCCGTTGTTGTAGATCGAATGCACCGCACGGACCTCTTTAGGGATGCTGTTATCGATAGCAGGGAAAAACCAAGCGGATGCCAGCGTCCAGATCGTTTGATGCACCACGAGCGCCCCGACGCCGCAGATGCCGTATTTGATGAACTGGATCATCGGATGCGTGTCCCGGGCATGGATTCGGGCCAGGATGGTGCGCCAGTCGTTTTGAGAAAAGAAGCGCCGCGCGTCGGCGATGGTTTGCAACATCAGTTACTCTACCCGCAAAACGAAAAGCCTGTCCAACGAAGACTTCGCGGGACAGGCCGAAGAGGAAGCCGAAATGCGGCTCAATAGGGGTGGTAGTTGCCGCAGCGGTCGTTGTAGCCCTGCTGCTGTGGCTGAGAACGAGCAGGCACCCAGCGGCCATTGCGGTCATAGTAGCCGGTTTGCTGCAAACGTTGATCATTCAGGAAGAAGAAAAGTGCCCGCCAAGGCATCCCATTCTCGATTCACCCGCGTCTGCCACGCTTTGAATCGTCATTTGACGCCCTCCCCCCGCCGCATTAGAAACGCGACTCTCGCCTATCCCCTCATGCGCTCGTCCTTTGCTCTCTTTGCCTTCCTTCTCGCCACCGTCTCCACCCTCCATGCGGAAGTCCTTCCCCTCGATCATGAGTGCGCTGGACTGGTGAAAAAATATCTCACCGCCGTCGTCGAGCAGGACTGGAAGACCGCTGCGGACATGATCGTCACCGATTCCCTCGAGCGCCGCCAGCGTGAAACCGTGAGCATCATCAAATCCGCTCCCACAATGACGGACGAAGCCTCCATGCTTCAGGGCTACAACGCCAAAGACTACAAAGAGCTCGAGAAAATGAGCCCGCAGGAATTCTATGTGGCTGACCGCAACGCCTGGCACCAAAAGCTCAAAATCGCCCCCGAGACCACGCTGCGCAAAAAAGAGACACTCAAGATTGAAGTGCTCTCCGCCGCCGCCGAGAAAGACAAAGGTTACGTCCATGTCGTAGTCCGTACCTCGCAGGAAACGCTCACAGATAAGATCGAGGAGCTTTTCCTCATCTCCTTCATCCCGAATCCAAAGAACCCGAAAGGCTGGCTCATCTCCCCCGAGATGAAGGACCGCCCCGTCATCACTCCCCTGCCCGGCTCCGAAGGCGCCCAAAAGGGCAACGCGAAGTAAAATCAAGCCAGCAGGCTTCTCAGCTCCTCCAGCCGCACCTTTCCGAGGTCGCCACGAGGAATCTGGGCCAGCGCCACGACGGACTGAAGCTGCTCAAAAGCTCGCAAGTGTAGGTTCAATGCCTCGCGCAAGCGTGCTGCATCCACCGCTGGCATCCCGCCCACGGCGAGCACCAGCCGCGAGCCTGCTCGTTCATCCGGTAGATCGCACACGACCGCATCGCCAGCGATGATTTGGAGTTCCAGCCTGAGCGCCTCAATGCGCTGCTGAATCGGCCCTAAGGCCACCAGCTCACCCAGAATCTTCACGATGCCGGATTGACGGCCCGTGAACCGCAAAAAGCATCGCCCGTCTTCACGAGTTAGCTCCACTCGATCCCGCGTGCGCAGGCCTTTTTCCGCCTCGATCGGCTCCCAGCGCCATTCGGAGCCTTCATGGCTCGCGTAGCCTTTCGCCAGCGCCTGGCCTCGAATCGTCAAAACACCTTCGTCATCCGTTTCAGGCTCCCAAATCGGTAAAACCTCCATCCGCCCACCTTCCGCCACCTCGGAGGCCACTTGCGAGGCCGTCTCCGTCATGCCGTAAGTCGTCCTCACCGGCCAGCCGAGCTTCAGCGCCGCCTGCCGCACCTCGGGGCTCAAGGCCCCACCTCCCACGAGCACCACGCGGAGGTTTTTTGGCGCTGCGATACCTGCCGAAACCAGATCAAACACTTGCGTCGGCACCAGCGAGGTCAGCGTCGCGCCCGTTTCCTCGGCTTTGAAGGCAAAAGCCTTCGCATCCCATTTTCCGCTCAGCGTTTCCACCGGCACATCGGCCGCAAAGGCCCGCGCCAGAATGCCAAAACCGCCCACATGCCAAAGCGGCAGCGCCAGCAGCCAGTGATCTGCCACCGTCACTGTGAAATGAGCATTCACCGCCCTCGCCGAGATCAGCATCGCGGCCTTCGTCAGCGCCACCCACTTTCGCTGCCCCTCCGTGCCGCTGGTTTGAAACAGGCACCAGCCTTGCGCCCCGTGCGCCTGCTCCATCCACGCCGCAAGGCCCTCGGCAGATTCACCCGGAGCGCACGCCACATGCGTCTCTGCTCCTTGCCAAAATACCTCCGTGAGATGCTCGTTCATCATGCGCCGCCGATCATGGCCGCCGAAGCGCCCGCGTCATCTCCGAATTTCCCACAGCATGCCGCCTCATCACTTACTCACGAGCACACAGCGGAAGCCCACGCTATCGCTGCGATAGCTATCTGGATCATGCGTGCGGTGAGAGGCCAGCAGCGTCTGCGGGCGGGCGCTTTTCCACGAGCCACCGCGTAGCACCCGCCAGTTCGTGCCCGGACGAAAGAGGTCCTCGCACCACTCCCAAAGGTTTCCGCTCAAATCATGGATGCCAAAGGCGTTCGCCTCGGAGGCTCGTGCCTTGAGCTTTCCGCCGGAAAGCCCGTCATGATAGTCCGCGATGAAGTTTTCGGGGAAATCGTCCTGCGACTCCCAACCGCAAAGATTCCCCGCACCTTGCGGTGGCGGCCATGCTCGGCCCCAGGGGAAAACACCTTCCAGCTTGTTCGATTTGGCCTCCGGCGTGGCTTGGGCATTTTCGAGATGACCAATGCCTGCGGCGCAGCTCCACTCATGATCGGTGGGCAGGCGGTAACGTTGACGAGCCGTGAGGAGGCCCTTTTCGCGTTCGAGCCGCGTGAGCCAATCACAAAAGGCCACTGCCTCCTTCCAGCTCACATTCGAGGCAGGCAGTGCCGCTTCTGCAGCAGGCGGCGAAGGGAGCCGTTGGAAAAGCGCCAGATGGCCTCGCTGCGCCTCCTCACAGCCGAACAGCACTTTCTCTTGCCCCACTGGCACCTCGGCAAAACGCATGCCAAGACTATTGGTGAACGCGGGAGACTGGGAACGAAGAGACGTGGAGCAAGCGCTGATCGCCATCCAAGCGAAGCAGGCCAACAGGTGAGGCGGGCGGGCGGACATAAAGAATGAGCCAGAAGCAAAACGTTTCGGGATGCGTGCCTCCAGCGCTTCCAAGCTAGCAGTCAGCGGCCCGAAAAGGCAAGAAAAAGCCCGGCGGCCTTGCGACCGCCGGGCGTGAGCTTCCATCGAGAGCGATTAGATACCAGCGGCGCTGTATTCCCATCCCGAGCGGACGGCGGCACGTTTGATCATCTTGTTCGCATCGGCGTTGTCGGACTCCTGCTTGGCGCTGTCCCAGCCGATGACCTTGCCCGGATTACCGATGGCGAGATTGCCCAGGAGGCAGAGCTTGGTGAGCGGCACGGAGTAGTCGAAGTTGCTACCGGCGATCTTGTCCTGCTCGATGGCTTTGACGAGCTCGAGCTGCGGCTTGCCGGGGGCGAGAGAGCGTTCGAGGGTCTTCGGCGTCTCTTTGAAGAACTTGGCCAGTTTGGGGCGGTTGCCGACGATTTCGAGGGCCTCGCAGTAGTCGCCGGGGTTGAGGATGGTGTCTTCGTCACCCACGATCATGAAGCCGCCGATCATCTTGTTGAAGTCGCGACCGTCTTCGAGTTTGGCAGGGCGGGCAGGCTTCATCGGCACATCGCCGTTTTTGCCTTCATACCAGTGCAGTTTGATCTCGCCGTATTTGACGTGCTTGAAGTGGCAGATGACGTGGGACCAAGCGGGCCAGCTCATGTCGGTGAGATCGCCCACTTCGGCCTCGATTTTGTAGGGTTCGCCGAGTTCACAGGCCCAGAAGGGACCGTCCATGATGTGGCAGCCCATGTCGCCCATGGCTCCGGCACCGAAATCGACGCTGCCGCGCCAGGCGAAGGGGTGCAAACCAGGCATGTAAGGATGATCCGGTACCTGGGCGAGCCACTGCTGCCAGTTCACATGCGCAGGAGCCTGGCCCACAGCTTCAGCGACGCCATTGGCCTCGTCCTTCTTGCGGGGCTTCGGCGCGGCTTTACCGGTATAAATGTCCTTCGCGGCGGTTCCTTGAGGCCAGATGGGGCGGTTTGTCCAAACGTGGATTTCCTTCACGTTGCCGACGACGCCGGCGTTCATCCATTCATTGAGCTGACGGATCTGCTCACCGGTGTGGCCCTGGTTGCCCATGTTGGTCTTCACGCCCTTCTTCTTAGCGGCGGCGTGGAGTTCATTGGCTTCCCAAATGCGGTTCACGAGGGGCTTCTGCACACAGACGTGCTTGCCACGCTTGATAGCCTCCATGGCGGCCGGGTAGTGGGCGTGGTCGGGGGTGGAGACGGTGACCATGTCGATCTTGTCGGCCATGTCGTTGAACATCTCCTGGAAGGAGGTAAACATCTTGGCGCCCGGATATTTCTTCTGGGCGTCTTTGAGGCGGTTGCCGTCGATGTCGCAGATGGCGACGATGTTGGCCCCTTCGGCGGCAATGCCGACATCGCTAGCCCCTTTACCGCCCGCCCCGCCGATGCCGGCGACGTTGAGCTTCTTCACGGCATCCTGGCCGAGGAGAAGATTGGGGACGAAAAGGCCACCAGCGGAGAGCGCGGTGTTGCGGAGGAACGCACGACGGTTGGGGAAGAGAGAGGTCTTCATGGATGGAATGGGCCGCAAGGATAGCGGTGAGGGCGCAGTGAACGCAACGGGAAAGGCGGATCGTACGTTGGAATGCAGCGAGACTGGTGAACACCGGTTTAGTGGCGCTAAATCTGCTGTTCACTTGCAGAATCGGCAAAGTCGATCAAGACCACCCGACGAACGGCAATATTTTGTGGAGTGCGATACTGGCTAAAAAACAGTTCGTCATCTCCCGAGTCGCCTGCTAGAAGCTGCGCACTGTTCTATGAAAAATAACCACATAACCACTCAAACGGATGTTCAGCTTGTTGCTGAATCGAAAGATGGCTTCTGCGCATTGAATCGGGCCGCCAGGCGCTGCCTGCTCCTCTCATTGGTGATTGGTGGAGGAATCTTGGGATTAAGCGGATGTGGGCCTAGCGGAGGTGGTGACACCATTTTGGTGGGTGAATTCGCCTCGCTCACAGGTAAGGAGGCCACCTTTGGCATCTCCTCACATGAAGGCACGCTGCTGGCGATCGAGGAACTCAATGCGGCTGGCGGTGTGCTGGGGAAGCAGCTCGAACTCAAAACGGAGGACGATCAGTCGAAAGCAGGCGAACCGGCCAATGTCGTGAACAAACTGATCTCGAAAGACGGTGTGGTGGCAATTCTTGGCGAAGTGGCATCGAGCCGCTCACTGGAAGCCGCGCCGATCTGTCAGCAGAATGGCATTCCGATGATCTCGCCCGCGTCCACCAATCCGAAGGTCACGGAGACAGGCGATTTCATCTTCCGAGTGTGTTTCATTGATCCCTTCCAAGGCACGGTGATGGCCAACTTTGCCACCAACACCCTGAAGGCGAAG
>JBEIGR010000047.1:0-16287 GCA_040381795.1 Verrucomicrobiaceae bacterium
AACCTGCGCATCTTTGGCGTGGTAGCGCTGGTGGTGCTCGGCGGCATCGGGGCCTTCCTCGCCATGCGTGGCGGAAATGTTTTCAACACGAACCAAAACATCCAGCAGATCATCAACAACCAGTTCTTCCAAAACCTCATCACCACCGGCAAGGCCACGCGGCAGGCGTTGGAGGAGATGGCGGACATCCAGGCCGATGGCGAAGACTTTGTCGGCGTGAGCCGTGACAGGCTCACCTGGAAGGAGGCGCAGGATTTGGCCAAGAGAGCGGGCGCACAGGTGCTCGGCATCGAGCCTGCGGGCAGCGACCTCCGGCAGCCAAGACTGGAACGGCTGACGAAGCTCTTCCCCGATCTGCACGGCCTGACTTCCTGGATCAGTGATGAGGATCTGCCCGCCCTCATCGACAGCCCCGACCTCATCCATGCCACCACGCCCGAGCGGTCTCGTAAAGCCTTGTTCCAGTGGTTTGCGCAGCCCGAGGACAAGCGGATCTGGATGAAGATCGTCTCCACCAGCCAGCCCTCCCCGCATGTCTTCAAAACGGGCGAGTTTGTGAAGGCGAAAATCGAGTTTAACAACCCAGGCCCCAACCCGGTGCGCATCTGGGTGAGCGGCCGGAAATCCGGAGTCAGCAAGTCGGACATCTATGACGCTTCACAGCCGCATTCGGCGGGAAAAGGCAGCAAGGATTCTGGGTTCGCTCTCCGGCGCGATGGCGAAGTGGACACCATCCGTGCCGAGATGGTGGACGACGTGACCAAGAAACCCCTCTTCATCACCTCCCTGCCTGTGAACATGGCGTGGAAACGAGACCTCAAGGCTTACGAGATCGAACTCATCGCCGTGAAGGCTCCCGCCGTGCTTTCACCCACGAAAGACATCCGCATTCCGGCCAAAGCGGGACAGAAGTTCAAGCTGGACCTCACGGCAAGATACAAGACGCCTTCGTCCACCAAGCTCGCCTCCAACCTGCTTTTGAGGGAAGCGAACATCCTGCCGCCGGAATTCATCGTGGAGCTGAGCAAAGACCACAGCGCCACCTGGCACTTCGACACAGGTTCGCGTCCGGGTTACAAGGCTGTCGTCGGTCCGGGAGAAATCAGCTACGACCTCACCGGTTACGCCCCGAAGAACCCCGGCACCTTCACTTTCAAAATGAACCTGGGCCTCTTCGACTTCGTGAGCTGGGACACCATCCTCATGAAGGAGCATCAGGTCACGCTGGAGGTCACGGAGTGATCTGCGGGAGATTCTGAAAAAAGTTTGCGGCGGTCTGTAACCATTTTTAGCGGCTTCACTTGGCGAAGGTGAACGCCATGAAAACACCTCTCATCCACCTGCTGCTCACCCTCTCGTTTGCCAGCGCTGCCAATCTGCCTGCACAATCACACTCCCTGCCGTTCTGGACCTCGAAAGACGACCGTGCCATCCAGGCCCGGTTCATCGGCGTCGGTGCTCAGTCCGTGCTGATCGAAAAAGACGGCGTGGTCTTCAATGTGCCCTTCGCACGCCTGTCCGCACTGAGCATCGCCCAGGCGAAGCGGCTGGGAGAGGCGGTCTGCCAGCACGCACCTGCGCAGCCTGCGGCGGCACAGCCGCAGGCAGTTGCCACCACGGTCAGTGTCCGTCAGCAGCCTTGCCCCAGTAGCGCAGCAGCACCTGGGACCCGCAGTGCGGCTGTCGCAGCCGCCAGCGTGCGCCATCCAATGATGGGTGAGACCGGGCTGCGCCGTCTGCCATCAGAGCCGGAGTGGAACTTCTTGCAGGCTTATCAGCAGGGCGATGACGTGGTGGTCCACCACACCACGGCCACGGCCTTTGGTCATGATACGGAACTCGGAGTGACTGATCCCAACGACAATGGCCGGTGCGCCAGCGGGCGCGGCACTCGTGCGAACCCTGGCATCATGGGTTGTGCGCTGCCAGTGAGCCTCGCCCGCCGGTCCACCGTGGGTTCGCCGTTTGCCAAAATACCGGGCCTGCCGTGGTTTTCCAAGGTCGAGGTCACCCACAAGGGCAAGTCGATTACGGTGCAGCTCATTGACAATGGCCCCTCGGCCCCCGCACCGGGCGACCCCGTGCCCGCAGGCATCGACCTCACACCGGCCGCCTGCCTCGCGCTCGGCATCCCGCTGGAGGACATCCGTGGCAACCGAGCCGTCTTTGCGGTCAGCTTCCGCCTGCTGGGAGCCGGACGCCTGGCTGCACGCAATGATGCCGTGGCCCCAGACGGGCCCGTAACTCTCCTGGCCGTTAAATAATTCTGCGTGTCGGCCCTGTGACAAATGCTTAACAGCCACTAGCGCTTGCCCCCAAAGCTCAACTCGGTTAAAAAACAAATAACGAATCTGTCCATGAACATCGTCTGCCCGCATTGTTCCCAGAGTCTCGAATTCACGCCGGAGGTGCATGCATCGATCCAGGGTCAACCACATTTGGCCTGTCCCGTGTGCCAGGGCTTTCAGAGGATGCGCCCGATATGAAAATCATTCGATAGCCTTTCGATATTTGAAATTCCTCAGCAAAACACTTCACGACTTACCACCATGATTTTCACCTGCACACCACGCAAGACTTCGCTTCCGCCGTGCCGTCCAGCGCCGCAGGCAGGCTTGCTCCGTCTCCTCGGGTGGTCGCTTCTGCTGAGGAAGCGATTGAGGCGGGTTAAAGGAACTTTCTTATCTCTCCAATCCAAACTCCAGAAACCAACTCACATATAAAAAAAAAGATTTCAAGACGGGTGAACGCGAATGGAAAGTGATCTCCTGGACCGCTAATCACAAGGAATGGGGTCCTGCCTCCGTGGGCTTTCTCTTCACCGAAGCGGGTGACGGCAAGATGCTCACCATCACCTACTGGATCTCCAAGAAGGACAGCGAGAAGAGCCTGGAAACGCTGGAAAAGATCTTCAGCAGCGTGAAAACAGTAAAGTAATCCTCCACCGGCTTTTTCAATTCCCTCAACCAAGCGGCATCGGTCTCCCGATGCCGCTTTTGTTTTTCCTCATTCACCTCGGCGGTGGAGGCGGCGGTCCAAAGCCCGGGCCGCCTCGGCGTCCGCGAGGTGGTGGGCCAAAGCCAGGCGGTCCTGCAGGCGGACCAAAGCCAAACCCGCCGGGACCACGCGGAGGGCCACGACGCTCGAAACTGGCGTCTGGCTTGCCTTCAAATTGACGTGGAATGTAGGGGAACTGCTCCGTGAGCACATAGTAATAGGTGCCCTGCGGAAATTCAGGCGTGACGCCGATGCGGCCATTGCTCGCATCGAGGTCTCCATGGCCTTCCACCCATTCGTAATCCTGCACAAAGGAGCCGTCATGGTTTCCACCGGGGGCGGCAACCGCGGGACGAGGGCCTTGTTTGACCCGGTAACTGGATTTCATCGTCTTGAGCGGGCTTTGGGCATTCTCGGCCTCCGCATGGGCAAGCGGGCCGTAGATGGGAAAACCATCCGCCGCCCAGCCGAGAAGGGGCATGCGCTTCTCGCCGCTGGAAAGGCGCTTGAGCAGGCCGTGCGGGATGCCGTGGTAATGATAGGCACCATTGGGCTGCACATGAGCATTGTGATCATCGAGCCCCAGATCGATCGCACCGCTCTGAGGTTCGTATTGCCAGCCGCCGGACTGATCGCCACGCCACCATTCCGCCGCAAAGGGATCAAACACCACGCCATTCACCGCCACACCAAAAGGCTGCATGCGAAAGGGCGTGGGCTTCTCCTGCGTCTCCGGCTTGAGAGGCACGGTGTAGTGATAGTCCTGGGGACGGATGCTGTTCGGGTTGTTCGCGTTGGGGAAACGACCAGTCGCATGATCCGGGATGCCATTGGAGCGGATGTAGCGTAGGCTGCCCTCCTCCGTGATGCGCACCTCGTTTGGTGACGAGGGAGCTTGGCTGAGCGCTGGCAGAGCCAGCATGGAGAACAGAAGCGAGAGACGCATGCATTCTCTAAAGCCCAAAAAGGAGCGGATGTTACAGCCTTTTACGACACCATGATGCCGCCGAGCTTTCGCAGGCGGGTGGGATGGCGCAGCTTGCGGAGGGCTTTGGCCTCGATCTGGCGGATGCGCTCACGGGTGACGTTGAATTGCTTGCCCACTTCTTCGAGCGTGCGGCCCTGACCGCCATCACTGAGGCCAAAACGCTGATCGAGAACCTCACGCTCGCGTGGATTGAGGCTGTGGAGCACATCGCGCAGCTTATCGCGGAGCAGATGCATGGAGGTGAGTTCCATGGGATCGCGGGCTTCCTTGTCCTCGATGAAATCACCGAACTCCACATCCCCCTCACCGCCATCACCGCCCACTTTGGCCTGCATGGAAATGGTGGGCTGAGACATGCGCAGCACAGCATTCACTCGCTCGACGGGAATCTGAATCTCCTCCGCGATCTCCTCCGGCGTGGGCTCGCGACCCAGCTCTTGATTGAGCTGACGGAAGACCCGCATGAGCTTGTTGATCGTCTCAATCATGTGGACCGGAATGCGGATGGTGCGGGCCTGATCGGCGATGCTGCGCGTCATGGCCTGCCTGATCCACCAAGTGGCGTAGGTGCTGAATTTGTATCCGCGGCGGTATTCGAATTTCTCCACGGCCCGCATAAGGCCCATGTTTCCTTCCTGGATGAGATCGAGGAAGCTCAGGCCACGGTTCGTGTACTTTTTAGCGATGGAAATGACCAGGCGCAGATTGGATTCAATCATCTCCGTCTTGGCCTTGGTGGACTCCTTGACCAATTTCACGGCGCTTTTCGCCGCGTCACGAAAACAGACGGCGCTCATCCAGACGCCGTTTTCAAAATCACGCACCGCGTGCTGCTCCGCATGGCGGCGTGGATGCTCGTTCAGGGCTTTTTCGAGCTTATCGAGCTCCGCGAGGCGCTGCTGAGTGAGGGACATGAAGTCCTCCATCACCTTCTGCTTAAAGTGAAACTTCTCGCACAGCTTGAAAAGGGTGCCACGTAAGATATCAAACTCTGCACGCACGCTTTCTTTCTTACGCGGGCCAGCTTCGGCGAGCGAGGCGTAAAGGGCTGAGCACTTTTCGAACTGCTCACGGGCCTGCGGAAGGCGGCTGCGTAGCTTTTTGAAGTAGCTATCACGCTCAGCCGCTTTGTGATCGGAGACGAGCTTATCAAAGCGTTCTGCACCGCTATCGAGATTCCCGGCATGCTGGATGTAGGCTTCGGCCACAAAGCCGAGCTGGTGCATGCAATGGCGGAGGCCGTTATCGGCGCGTTCGATGCGCTTTGAAATCTCGATTTCCTGCTCACGAGTGAGCAGCGGCACCTGCCCCATCTGGCGCAGATACATGCGCACCGGATCATCCAATGAATCGAGCTTCGCGGATTCGGCATCGCGTTCGCGGGCCGTTTCACGACGGGCCTGCTCCACCTCACCATCATCGAGCACACGGATTTCCATCGCCCGCAGGCGCGTCATGAGTTCGTCCATCAGATCAGCGGTCACAAAACCGGATGGCAGCGTGTCATTGAGATCATCCCAAGAGAGATGCCCCTGCTCACGGGCCAAGCGGATGAGCATGCGGAGGCGGCTCTGCACCTCGCTGGAATTGATATCTGAATGGGTAACGGATGGACTTGAGGCACTCTGGCCTTGGAGATACTTCGGCGGGCGACCACGGCCACGCTTTACTGGCAATCCATCCGCAGAGACGGGTGGAGCCAGCTTTTCCTTGGGCGGATGAATTCGCGGACGACCACGTCCACGCTTCACAGAAATCTCGGGGGATGAGCCAGCCGGATATGTGATGGAGGAGGGAGCGTGGATACCTGGATGTTTCGATTTAGATGCAGGCATACGCGCCGCTGGGGGTTCTCTCCGGAAGAATTACTTCTGGCTGAAGGCGGGCGGACTATTCGGAGGCCCCCGCAAACGGTCAAGGCTTTCTTTGAGCCTCGAATTAAGCTCCATGACCCGGTGTTGGATGACTTCCATTTCCTGTGCAGAGAGTCCTTGATGCCTTAATTGCCCCTTGGTGCGCTGCACCAGGTTTTGCAGCCGCGTCACGTCGAGTGCGTCGAGGGTCTGCCGGGCATCCAACATGCCTCCGGGAGGTCGTTTGCGAGCTAGGAGCATGCTGAAGGCCGCCTCAATATGCCGCTCTTGCCCCGCCATGAAGGCCGTGCGGGCAAATTCATCCAGCGGATCGTAGCGGCTGCGCCAAAGGATGGCGAGCAGCTCTGTCCCAGGCACTTCGCTGAGGATTTCCTCGCAATCCGTCTCCCGCAGCCAGTAGAGCACCTCCGCATCGGCGAGGGCGAGCTGGCTCAAAAGCATGGCGTTGGGGTTTTGGGCCGCCACGAGCTTCTTCGCGCTTTCATCAGGCTTCGCGCTAGGTTCAGCACCACCGGCGGACTTCGGTGCGTCCTTTTTGTCCTTCGCCGCACGGGCCACCATGCGGTTCAGCTCCTCTTCAGGCACTTCGAGCAGCTTTGCCACCTTGTTCACCGCGGCCACCCGCTGAGCCACACCGCTAAAAATCGCAATGGCCGAAGCTACCTGCTCGGCCATACGCACCCTCTCCACCATGCCCTCGCCCTTCGTGCTGGCCCGCAGATAGCGAATCTGATGCTCCAGAAACTCCGGCGCGGCATCCACGATGGCCCGCAACGCATCGGTCCCTTGCTTGCGAATCAGTGAATCCGGGTCCTCGCCTTGTGGCAAGGCGGCCACACGCACGGAGAGGCCATGCGGCGAGAGAATCTCAAACGCACGCTCCGCCGCTTTGCGCCCCGCTGCATCGCTGTCGTAGCAAAGGATGACTTCATTGCAGAGGCGCTTGAGCATCTTCGCATGCTGCTCGGTGAAGGCGGTGCCCTGCCCTGCCACCACATTTTGCAAACCGGCCTCGAAGACCATGATCATGTCGATCTGACCTTCACAAATGATCGCCTGCCCCGCCTTCGCGATGTGGCGCTTCGATTTATCGAAGCCAAAGAGCACGCGGCTCTTGCTGAAAAGCGGCGTCTCGGGCGAATTCACATACTTTCCTCCCTTCTGATCTGGATCGAGGAGGCGTCCGCTGAAGGCGATCACATCGCCGTTGTCATTTCGAATGGGAAACATCAGCCGGTGACGCCAGCGCGGATACGACCGCCCTCCGCGTCCCTGCTCATCCTGATCCGCCACGCTGAAAATACCCGCTTCCACCATCACCTGATCATTGAGATTATGCTGCGCCATCCACTCGCGGTAGAAGGTCCGGTTATCCGGTGAGTAGCCCATCTGCCAGCGCTTCGCCATCTCCCCATTGATGCCGCGAGCCTTCAAATACTCTCGAGCGGGTGCGGCGGCTTGGTGCTTCATCAGCAGCAGGTGAAACCACTCCGCCGCATCCTTGTTCGCCCGCGTGAGCAGTGACCGCTGCTTTGCCTCCGCCTCCGCATTCGCATCCCACACTTCTTCTTCGATCCGAATGCCAGCCGCATCGCCGAGACGCTTCACCGCCTCTACGAAAGACAGGGCATCATGCTCCATCACAAAGCGGATCGCCGAGCCACCTGCGCCGCAGCCAAAGCAGTGATAGGTGCCGCGTGTGGGGCTCACATTGAAGGAGGGCGATTTCTCATTGTGAAAGGGGCACAGGCCCACCCAGTTCGTCCCGGCACGGCGCAGCTTTACCGAGCGCCCAATCAACGCCACGATGTCCGTGGCGGCGAGCACTTGGTTGACGGTTTCCTCCGGTATGCGACCCATGGGTTCGACAGTGTCACGCATGCTGCCCGGCGCAAGGCACGGCGGCTCATTTCATAGGCAGCCTCTGAAACTTCGTGCTACTTTCAGGCCATGAATGAAGCTGACCTTCCCCATGTCGTGATCGGGGCCTGCATGAACGTCCACCGCCAGCTCGGCCCCGGCCTAGCCCGCGAGGCCTATGAAGAATGCATCGCCATTGAGCTGCGTGAGCTGGAGATGGATTTCCAGCGCGGCGGCATGCTGTCCTTTGACTACCGGGGCAAGACAATCCAGGGCGGGGTGAGGCTAGATTTCATCGTGCAGGATAAACTCCTGCTACTAGTGCGAGGCCAGGAGCAGCTCACGGCGCTGGATAAGCTCCAGTTTGAGTCCCATCTGCGCCTCAGTGGCCTGCGGGCGGGGCTGCTGGTGAACTTCAATGTCACCGCACTGCGCAGTGGCATTCATCGCGTCACGCTGAAGCGAAAGGAGAGCTAGACCGTTTCTCAAAAAGAATGTCTGAACCAAAAAGCATGAATGGAAAAGATGACACATCGCCGCGAAGGCTCATAAGATGGGCGCATGGTGCGTAAAATCATCCCCGTCGAAGCCCACCCAAAAGGTGAGGCCGCAGTCACCCACTCCGGGCCTGCCGAGCGCTGGCCTTTGGACACTCCCGGAGGTCGATTTTATGCCGAATAGGAAAGCCAGGCTCCGGTGACTCGCGAGGGTCAGCTCATGTTCTTCTTCCAGTTCCTTGATGCGGGGGATCGCTGGAAGGAGTTCCTCTCCGACGGCCCGCTGGACTACATCGGCAATCGCGGCAGCGGCAAACTCACCGTGATGGGCACGGCGCTCAAACGCATGGATGAAGTCCAAAGTCTGTGCTGGGTGCAAAGCCACATCCTTGCGAGCATCAGCCCCGCATTGAGCCTGCCTGGGATACTCGACATCGACACCATGGTGAAGTGTCTCTACGGCCACCAGAAGGGTACGCAGCGAGGCTACAACCCGAGCAAGCCCGGGCGCCCCTGCCATGTCTATCACAGTTACTTTGTGGCGATCCTGCGCATCAGTCTGGGCGTCGAAGTGCATCCCGGCAAAGAGCACGCCGCGCCGCATGGCATATCTGGCTTTTGGTCCATGCTCGAAGGTCTGCCACGCGATCGCTGGCCCACCTTTGTGCGTGGCGACTGCGGCTATGGCAGGGAAGTAGGTGCGTTCTCGGGAGACAGATCGTTCGAAGTGCCCTCACCTAACCTCTCCCCGCATCATGCGAAGAATTAATCGGCTGTCGATCGCGGGGAGAGGTTAGGTGAGTGGAGCTGCCACGCGACCGTGGTCGTGGCATGCAGCAAATTCCCGGATGAGCTGCATTTTGACGCCTTCCATTCACGCTTTTAGGCTTAATGCTTTTACTTTCGAGGTCAGGCGTCTCACGATGAACTCGACTATTTCATCTGGCGATGGCTCGATGGACACGCGGACGAGGTCCGGCGTAATTTCGAGGGTGGCGAGCTGACTTTCGAGGAGGATGAGAGGCATGAAATGCCCTTTTCGAGCGGCCATGCGCTCGGTGATGAGTTCGCGGGAGCCATCGAGGAGTACAAAAACGATCTGGCTGGCATCGTCATCGCCACGGAGTTTGTCGCGGTAAATGGGTTTGAGCGCGGAGCAGCCGACGATGTGCATGGGCGTCTTGCCACGCATCGCGAGGATGCGCTGGCGCAGCGTGGCATACCATGGCCAGCGGTCCTCGTCGGTGAGCGGTGTGCCGGTGGACATCTTGGCTTTGTTGGCGGGCGGATGAAAATCATCCCCATCGTCAAAGATGCCACCAAGCCGTTGAGCGAGTTTTTGGCCGATGACCGACTTCCCGCTGCCAGAGACGCCCATGAGAATGATGGTGGGAGGCATGAGAAGACGCGGAGGTGGACTGATGTGGCACTGGCGGAATGAGCCGTCCTATTCAAACAGCTCTGGGTAGCACCGCAGTGCGTGTGAGCGGGTGAGATTGAGGATCTCGCCGGGCAGGCTTCGTTTGAGCGCCTCGACGGCCAGTGCCTGGCACTCTGGCACGTTGAGTTGACGAATGGCATGCTTCACACGAGCCACCTGACCGGCAGCCACGCTGAGTTCGTTCAAACCGAGACCAATCATAAGCGGCGTGAGCTCCAGGCTGGAGGCCATTTCACCGCAAATGCCGATGCGGATGCCAGCCCGGCGGGCGGCCTGGACGGATAAATCAATCAACCGAAGCACCGCTGGATGGGTAGGCTGGTAAAGGCCTGCCACCCGATCGTTCAGGCGATCCACGGCGAGAGTGTATTGGATGAGGTCATTCGTGCCGAGGCTAAAGAAATCCACCTCCGCAGCGATCTGATCGGCGGAAAGCGCCGCGCTGGGGATCTCGATCATCGCCCCCACCTCGATCTCCTCCGGCACGGTGTGCCCCTCGCTCTCCAATTCGGCCGCGCATTGAGCCAGCAGGGCTTTAGCATCGATCACCTCCTGCAAGCCGGAGACCATCGGAAACATAATGCCCACTCGTCCATGCATCGCAGCCCGGAGCAAGGCACGAAGCTGGGTGCGGAACATGTCCGGCTTGCCGAGTGAGAGGCGGATGCCGCGCCAGCCGAGGAAGGGATTTGGCTCGGGTTCTTCCGCGAGACGTTCATCCACTTTATCGCCACCCAGATCGAGCGTGCGGAAGACGACACGCTTCGGAGCGAGCGATTTGACGACGGTGGTGTAAGCCGTGGCGATTTCATCTTCCGTGGAGTCTGGATTTTCGAGGTGCAGCATCTCCGTGCGGAAAAGGCCCACCTCCTCTGCACCGCTGTCATTGACGATTTGCGCCTCCTCGACGAATTCAGCGTTCGCTCCCACGCAGATGACGCTTCCGCAGGTCGTAATGGCCTCGCCGTGGCGGTCCACTTGGAAGACGTCCTCGCGTTTCTCAGCCTGCTCCTCACGGCTGCGATAGCGGGCGAGGGTTTCAGGCGTGGGATTGACGATGAGATGACCTTCTTCGCCATCGAGAAAGACCGCATCGCCGCTGTGCAGTGTCTCGCAGATGCCGTGCAGCTTCACCACCGCCGGGATGGCGAGGGATTTGGCAATGATGGCCGCATGCGAAACGGCACTGCCGGTCTCCAGGGCAAAGCCCAGCACCTTCGAGCGGTCGAGCTGTACGGTATCGGAAGGCGTGAGATCATGCGCCACGATGATGACGGGCTCGTCAAACATCGGCGTTTCCAGCAACTCACCGCGCAGATGGCGCATCACACGCTGGGTGACGTCTTTGATGTCCAGGAAGCGCTCCCGCAGATAGGCATCCTGAAGCCCGCGGAGCTTCTCCATGTGCTTCGTCATCAGCCGGTAGTAGGCATAATCGACGCTGATGAGCTGCTCACGCACGGTTTTCTCCACTTGGCGCAGGATGGAGCCGTCCTGAATGATCAGCAGGTGCGTCTCGAAAATCTCGCTCTCCGCGCTGCCCTCCTCGGCACCCATCTCAAGGCGCAGTGCCTCGATCTCCTGGCGGGTCACATTCAGCGCCGCGTGCAGGCGCTTCATTTCATGGTCCACCGCCTCCGGGGCGATGCTGTCCTCATCCGGCTCATCAAAGTGATCCTTCAAAACGTGGACCACCGCATGCGCCACACCCGCCGAGACGGCGGTTCCTATCAAAAGACGTTCTGGAGTGGTGGGCGGCGCAAGATCAGCCATTCGTTACCATCTTTCACGCAGGCCACGGGCTTTGGCAATAGATGACTTTCGGGGAGAGTGAGCCCTAGCCACTCTAACGACGGACTACTTCAGCTCCTGGATGCGGAGATTGCGGAATTTGTAGGTGGCTCCCTTTTCGCCGTGGTGCTGAATGGCGATGGCGCCGCTGGCGTCCGTGGCGTCCTCGACATCGGTGGTGAGGACGCCGTTGACGAAGATTTTGAGGCTCTTGCCATGGCATTCGATACGGTAGGTGTTCCAGTCGTTGCGCTTGAAGGCATCGCCAGCACGGGCGCGGAAGGCTTCTTCGCTGCCTTTATTCCCTTTGATGGGGCTGATGAACCACATGCGGCGGCCTTCGTCGTAGAGTCCACCGGACCATTTGCGGTTCGCATCGCCATCCACCTCGGCCTGATAACCGAAGACCTTGTTCTTTTCCACATGGGCGCGGAACATGAAGCCGCTATTCGCCTGGCCCTCGGGCAGCTTGATCTCGCCTTCGAAGATGAAATCGCCGTAGGTCTTCTCCGTGACGACGAAGAACTTCTTCTCGCCAGTGAGGTGGATCTCACCGTCCACGATGTCGATCTTGCCCCATTCATAGGCGTTCTTCCAACCGGTGAGCGTTTTGCCGTCAAAGAGCGGCGTGAAGTCAGCGGCGAAGGTGGTGAGAGCGGAGAGGGCGAGGGTGGCGAGGAGGCGTTTCATGGGAGATGGGGAATAAGGGATCAAGGATTGACGACATTCACAGGAGAGCCGGAGAGAAAGGCTTTCACGTTCGCGGCACAGGCGGCGATGAGGCGGATACGGGCTTCGCGGCTGGCCCAGGCGACGTGCGGGGTGACGAGGCAGTTTTTGGCGCCGAGAAGCGGATTTCCTTCTTTGGGCGGCTCGACGCTCAGCACATCGACGCCAGCTCCGGCAATGGTTCCCGCCTCCAAAGCGGCGGCGAGAGCTTGATCGTCGATTAATGGGCCACGACCGGTGTTGATGAGAAAGGCGGTCTTTTTCATCAGGCCGAGCGTGCGGGCATTCACGAGTTGCTTCGTGGCATCCGTGAGCGGGCAGTGGAGGGAGATGACATCGGCTTCACGGAAAATGGTATCGGTATCGGCGGTCTCAATGCCAGCGGGAGGGCCAGCACCCCAGTTTCGCTTCGAGGCGAGCACCTTCATGCCGAAGGCCTGGCCGATGCGGGCCACGGCGGCACCGATCTCGCCATAACCGATGATGCCCAGCGTTCGCCCGGCCAGCTCGATGATGGGCTTGTCGTAGTAGCAAAAATCTAGGCAGTTCTGCCAGCCACCGGCAGCCACGCTTTGAGCCGAGGCGCCTACGCTGTTCGCGAGCTCCAAAATGAGCGCGAAGACATGCTGTGCCACGGCCGGCGTGCCATAGCCAGGCACATTGGTGACGATGACGCCGCGTTCCTTGGCCGCGATGGTATCCACCACATTGAAGCCGGTGGCGATGACACCGATGTATTTCAAATCTGGCAGTGCCTCGATGATCTCACGCGTCATCGGAGCCTTGTTGGTGATGACGATGGGCGCTCCAGCACAGCGAGACACCGTTTCCGCCACAGGAGTGCGCGGGTGCCTCTCGCAGCTAGCGATGTCTTCAAAAGGAGCCCAGGAGGCATCGCCAGGATTGACGGTGTGGGCATCGAGCATGACGATTTTCATAGGTTTAGACGGCGATGGGAGCCTTGATGGCGGGGTGAGGGTCGTAGCCTTCGAGGGTGAAATCTTCGAAAGTGAAACCATCGAGATGCTTCACCTCGGGATTCACCTTCATCGTGGGAAGAGGACGTGCCTCACGCGAAAGCTGTTCGCGGGCCTGATCGAGGTGGTTGGAATACAGGTGCAGGTCTCCGAAGGTATGGACGAACTCACCGGGCTTCAAATCGCACACTTGGGCCACCATCATGGTGAGCAGCGCGTAGCTGGCGATGTTGAAAGGCACGCCGAGGAAGAGATCGGCACTGCGCTGGTAGAGCTGGCAGCTGAGGTGGCCTTGATCGACAAAGAATTGAAACAGGCAGTGGCAGGGTGGCAGGGCCATCTCGTCGATGCGAGCCACGTTCCAAGCGCTGACGATGTGACGGCGGCTGTAGGGGTTCTTTTTTAGCGACTCAACGACATCGGCGATCTGGTCATGCGGGGTGGCATCATCGGCTCCCTGCCAGCGCCGCCATTGAGCACCATAGACCGGGCCGAGATCACCCTTCTCATCCGCCCACTCGTCCCAGATGGTGACTTTGTTGTCCTGGAGGTATTTGACGTTCGTGTCCCCTTTGATGAACCAGAGCAACTCATGGATGATGGAGCGCAGGTGGAGCTTTTTCGTCGTGACGAGGGGAAAATGGGTGCGCAGATCGTAGCGGCTTTGCTCACCGAAAACGGAATACGCGCCCGTGCCCGTGCGGTCCTCCCTGTAGGAGCCGTGTTCGAGCACTTTGCGGAGCAGGCGGTGGTATTCTTCCATCTGGCTGTCATAGCGGGGCGAGCGCCGGATGCAAACGGCCACGCTTTCTTCGCTCAAGACTGCATTTCGAGGCGCTCACGGAGGGAATTGGCCCTTGCGTCGTTGGAAACAACGGGCGGCGTGCGGTGCAGCTCGGATGCCTCCACGTTCGACAGGTAGCGGAAAGAGGCACGATAGGCCGCTATGCCCGCTAGGATATAGGCCGCGAGGTGCTTGGGGCCGATGAGGCGCATCAAAAAGCCCATCACATGCATCTCGAAGGTAGGCTTGGCCGCTTCGGCGAGGATTTCATCGCGGGTGCGGAGGTCCTCATTGCGTTTGGCATCGAGGATGTTGAAGGGATCGTCTTCGGCTAGCTTGCGTCGGCCTATTTTATCCATGATCGCCGCCTCAGCCGCGATCAGGGCGGATCGCTGCTCATTCTCCCGCTTCGTCTGCTCGGTCCGGGCTTTTTCTTCAGCGGATATTTCGACGGTCTCAGGGGCGAACAGCGTGCCGTATTGCATGTAGATGTAGCTGTCGTAGCCCGTGGTGCCCACGACACCCAAAATCACCGTGATCACGGCCAGCACGCCAAAACGCCGCTCCACACCGCGCCCCGCCACCCGGATGATCCACCCCACGATGAAGCCTACGGCGATGATGAGGAAAAAATAGGCCCGCCAACTCGTCATCGAGGTGAGCGTGAAGCCGATGGCACTCACGAAGAAGCCAAAAACAGCGCCCACGATGGCCAGTGGAAAGCTCTGCTTCCGGCGGAACTCCTCATAACGCTCCTGCGTGCGCTTCCAATTGTCCTCCATCAGCATTTGAGCGCGGCGTTTTTTCTTCTCCGCTTCGCTAAAGCCCTCCATCTCCTCCAACTGGCTGGCGGCACGCTGAGAGGCAGCGGCCTCCTGCGGCAGGCTGAGAGTGAGGCTCAGGCTGCCGATGGAAATGACATCCCCGTCATTCACCAGCGTGCCAGTCACAGGCGCTCCATTCACCCGCAGAAACGCGGCTGGATCGAGCTTATGCAGTTCCAATCCATGTGGAGAGGGGCGCAGCTCGCAGTGCCTCGCGGCCACGCCTTCCACACCCACCAGCGGTATATCACACTGTGGGTCCGTGCCCACCACCGCTGGACGCGGCGGCAGTTCGCAGCAGTGGCCGGAGGGCGCATAGAGATAGGCAGGCATGGCTCAGAAATTACGGCCCTGAATTCATCCTGACAAGGCGCGGGCGCGAAAAGTGAGCCGAACGTGATGCAGTCACTCTTGTTTGCACGAGCGTCACTGGGCAAACGAATGGATGGAGGACAGACAAGAGTGTGTGTCTCACACGTTTTGCGCTCGCAACTGACAAGACGCAGCACATCGCGGCGGCAGCCACCCCATTCCGTGTTCGACATTCTGGCAACCACATTCATCCTCCGCGCATGGCCGAACTTTCCGATGACAGCGCTCTGCGCACCCGCATGCAGCGTCTCCGCATCCAAGAGGATGATTTGGAGGAGACCTTCATTCGCGGCACCGGAGCAGGCGGGCAGAAGATCAATAAAACCTCCTCCACCGTCGTGCTGCGGCATCTCCCCAGCGGCGTCGAGATCCGCTGCCAGCGGGAGCGTTCACAGGCGCAAAACCGCCATGTGGCGCGGGTGGAGCTCTGTGATCGCCTAGAGGCTCAGCGAGCCGCCGCAAAGCTCGAAGTGCAGAACGAGAAGGAAAAAGCCCGCCGCCAAAATCGCCCGCGTCCTCGCTCCTTGAAGAAAAAGCTCGTCAAATCCAAGCGCCACCGCGCTGGCATCAAACAGAACCGCGGCCGGCCGGGGCGGGAGGAGTGAGAATCTCCCTCACCTCCTCCAATCGGGATCCCCGCCGGTGCCTTTGAGCGTGTTGTGCCGTCTGGTCGGCGTGGCACGCTCCACCACTTATTACCCCGAACGCCGCTTTTGAAAAAGGTCGTTTTGCGCGGCGAGTTCGAAGTGATGAGTGTTTGTGAACACAACCCAAGCTCCGCCCACCGCACAAAACAATGACATGGATTTTGCCCAGCTTTCCGGCTCAGGCCAGATCAAACTTTCCACTACCCCCAAGGCCATCACACCCTTTGCCGGGCTGGCCAGTTTCATCGCCTGGTTGAGATAGATTGGCTTTTACAAGCAGGCGGCTGGGCTCATGCCCTTCAGCTATGCCTCGCCCAATGCCATCCCGCTGGCTGACACGCTCTGCGCCTTTCTCTTCTCGGTCACCCTCGGTGCCTCGCGCTTCGTCCACTGCGACTGGTTGCGCTTTGACTCGGCACTTCATGCCATGCTGGGCATCGCGCGCTTCCCGGCCACCGATGCCATCCTGCGTTTCTTCGGACGCTTCACCCAGGGGCGCATTGAGG
>JBEIGR010000048.1:0-16193 GCA_040381795.1 Verrucomicrobiaceae bacterium
GCGAACCCGAGGAAGGAGATTTGGCTCTCGAAAACCGGCTGCCGCGCGAGCTGTTTTTGAACCTGCGAAACGGTGATCCTTGGATCGACTGTGAAGGCGGTTTGGAGCTGGGAGGCAGTTTCGACACACCGGCCTCTGAACGCCTTCAACTCATCATGCAAAAAGACAAAGGCGATGTGTTTCTCCAGCGCTGGGAGGGCGACATCTTCGGACTTCAGTTCGACGACAAGCGAAGCGTATTTTTTATCATGCCCGAAGGCATGAACTCGACGACCTACCGGTATGGCTCATGTCCTGAAGCAGGCCGTCCGCCTGAAACCGACACCGCCCGCATCTTAGTGCACTGCGCCTGCTGCGGCATAGAGGTCGGCTCCTTCCTGCCAGACCTCCACATGAGTCGCGAATTTGGATTCTTTGTCCTCTCCTGGTTGCTGGACCATCACGAACTGCCCCTCCGATGGACCGGATCGTCTTCGCAGATCATCATCTGGTCGGAGACCGATGCTTTATCTGGCGTTTGAAGCGCGGGTGACATCACCAGAAGTTGGTAGAAAAATTAGGGGTAGAAAAATTTCAGAATCAGAGGCTTGGGGAAATCTTTCTACCCCCAATCTTTCTACCCGGATGACTTTGGCTTCGTGCGTGTCATCAGCCTGCCTGCCCTCCAGTTTTACGCTCCTCTTTCTGCCCACTCCGGCACCGTCAGAACAGCTCCGCATGCTGAAAGGAGCGCGGCATGCGGTTCATTTGGCAGACTGCGCCTCAAAACGACAGCTTCCCTTCCCGCCGGCGTAGGTTTTGTCCTCCCGCCATGCAAACCACCCTCAAGACCAAACTCTCCGTCTTTATGTTTCTCCAGTATTTCATCTGGAGCACTTGGTACATGACCCTCGGTGCCTACCTGGGCACGCTAAACTTCAGCGGGCAGGAGATCGGCCTCGCGTATGGCGCGTTTGCCTGGGGTGCCATCCTTTCGCCCTTCATCGTCGGGCTCATTGCGGACCGCTACTTTGCCTCGGAGAAAATCATCGCGGTGCTCGGTGTAGTGGGCGGTTTGGTGATGCTCTGCATGCCTCAGTTCAAAACCTTCAGCACGGTGTATCCCGCGCTCATCCTCTACTGCACGCTTTACGCACCCACCCTCGCGCTGGGCAACTCTGTCTCCATGACGCACCTCGCCGATGCGAAGAAGGATTTCCCTTTTGTGAAAATCTTCTCCGCCGTGGGCTGGATCGCCGGTGGCGTGGTGCTCAGCCAGCTCAAAGCGGAGCAGTCATCCATACAGTACTACCTCGCAGGCGGCACCTCGATCGTTTTTGGCCTCTTTGCTCTCACGCTGCCCGCCACGCCGCCGCAGAAGAAAGGCCAGGATGTGTCGCTGGGTGAGGTGCTAGGTCTCGACGCCCTGGCACTGCTGAAAAAGCCCGCCTTCGCCATCTTCATCCTCTGCATGTTCCTCATCTGCATCCCGCTGTACTTTTACTTCGTGAACCTCGGCACCTACCTCACGCAGCTCAAATGGGAGGACATGGCGCAGAAGATGACGCTCGCGCAGATCTCCGATGTCATCTTTCTCATCTTGCTGCCGCTCATGCTCAAAAAGCTCGGCTACAAGAAAACCATCTTCCTCGGCATCGCCGCATGGGTCACCCGCTACTTCATGCTCAGCGCCAGTGCCTCCAGCACCGGCACGCTCCTCATTTTCGGAGCCATCGTGCTCCACGGCGTCTGCTACGACTTCCTCTTCATCGCCGGACAGCTTTACGTCGATGCCGAGGCGAACGAACGCATCCGCGGCGCGGCTCAAGGCCTCATCGCCATCATCCTGTGGGGCTTTGGTTCCCTCGTCGGCACCTACCTCGCGGGCCGCGTGATGGATGCCCACAAGCTCGCCACGCCTCGCGGAGACATCACCCACGACTGGGCTGCTATCTGGAGCACGCCCGCCTGGATCGCCGTCGGTGTGCTGGTTCTCTTCCTCATCTTCTTCCGCGATCCCCCCGCGAAAGAAGCCAACTCCTCATAAAAAGCCGTCATCACGATCCAAACAACGCCTTCACTGCTGGCTTCGTCACCTTGCCCATCGCATTGCGCGGCAGTTCGTTCACGAGCTTGAGTCGCTGCGGGATTTTATAGACGGAGAGGCGGCCTTTGCACCAGTCACGCAGCGCGGCGAGATCCAGCGTGCCGCTTTTCAATACAACCGCCGCCGTGACAGCCTCGCCCCAGGTGTCATCGGGCAAACCGATCACGGCGCACTCGGCGATGAGCGGATGCTCGAGCAGCGCGGCTTCGATTTCGAGGGCGCTGAGTTTGTAGCCACCGCTCTTGATGATGTCCACGCTGAGGCGGCCCATGATGCGGTAGTAGCCACGCTCCAGCACGGCCATATCGCCCGTGCGGAACCAGCCATCCTCAAATGTCTCCGCCGTGGCCTGTTCGCGGTTCCAGTAGGCTTGAAACACACCGGGGCCACGCACTTGGATCTCCCCCGGTTCGTCCTCCGCAGTGATGATGGGGCCGTTTTCAGCCTTCAATTGCACTTCCACGCCCGGAAGCGGCACACCGACGGCTCCGGGACGGCGTTCGCCATGGTAGAGATTGGAGATCGCCATCCCGATCTCCGTCATGCCGTAGCGTTCGAGCAATTTTTGGCCGGTGAGGGCGGTCCACTGCTCATGCACGCTCGCAGGGAGCGCCGCGCTGCCGCTCACCATGAGGCGCATGCGTTTGAAACCGGCCACGATGGCCTCACGATCCGCTTCGCTCGCGGCTTCGAGTGCCTGGATGAGCTTCACATAGATCGTCGGCACGGCCATGAAGAGTGTGTAGGCATCTCCACGCACGCGGTCTAGGATGGTAGCCAAATCAAAGCGCGAAAACGGCTCCGCCACCGCGCCGCTCCACAAAGCACAGCCGATGATGTTGATGATGCCGTGGATGTGATGCAGCGGCAGAAACATGGGGATGCGATCCTCCTGACACCACTCCCAGGCCTGCACGAGGCTCTCGATCTGCGCCTGGATGTTCGCATGCGTCGTCACGACACCCTTTGGTTTGCTCGTCGTACCGCTGGTATAAAGGATCATCGCCCGGCGGTTCACATCAACCTCAGGCAGCGGCTTCAATTCACCCCTGATCTCCTCCACGGCCATCAACCGCACTCCGAGCCTTTCACAAAGCGGTGCAATTTTTGACGCGTTTGCTGCATCCACAATGACGGTGCTCACCTGCGAATCCGTGAGCGCGTACTCCCACTCCGGCTCCGTGGCTGAGAGGCAGATCGGCACTTTGATCCCGCCTGCTCGCCAAATGCCCCACTGCGCCGCCACATACTCCGCACCGGGCGCCACAAGCAAAGCGACACGGGCTTCCTTAAGGTCTTCCGCATCACCGAGCAGGGCGGAAGCAATGGCAGCCGAGCCATCGAGGACCTGCTGATAAGTGTGAGTGCTCGTGGCCGAGCGAAAGGCGATGTGGCTGCTGTGCGAGCGAGCGCGGACGATGAAGGGGAGTTCAGTCATAAGATTCAAACCAAAGCACGGACGATAAAAAACAACACCGACGGCCCCATCAGGCAGCCAAGCCCAGTGTGAAACGTCGCCACCAGTGCACCATAAGGCACCAGCTTGCGATCCGTGGCCGCGAGACCGGCGGAGACACCGCTCACGGTGCCGGCGAGGCCACCGAAGACCATCGCGGAGCGCGGCGTCTTGAGGCGGAGGAACTTGGCGACGACGGGCGTGGTGACCATCACGAGGATCGCTTTGATCACACCCGTGGCGATGCTCAGCGCCATCACATCAGAGGTCGCGCCAATCGCTCCACCCGTCACTGGGCCAACGATGTAGGTGATCGCTCCCGCACCGATGGTGGTCATGCTCACCGCATCGCGATAGCCAAAAGCCCAGGCCACCGCCACGCCAACGATGAACGGCAGCACCGTGCCCAGCAGCAGCGCGATGGCACCGATCCAGCCCGCTTTCTTCGCCTCCTCAGCATGAACTTCAAACGCCGTCGCCACGATGGCGAAGTCACGCAGCATATTCCCGCCCATCAGGCCGACACCGCTGAACAAGGCGAGATCAGCCAACCCCTTCGAGCCGCCCGACATCTTCCCGCCGACATACGCCAGCGCCAGGCCGATCAAGATGGCAATCGCCGATCCCTGCACACGACCAAAGGTCAGCTTCCGCGAGATCACGCCCGACACGAGCATCACCAAACCTACGATGGCAAAAGCAGTGACCAGACCGTTTTCCTTCGCAGCCTTCTCAAGAATCTCCCACATCATTTGCCATCCTCCTCAGCTTCCGTTTCCGGCTCCATCCGATTGATGAAGGACACAAACAACCCGCACAGAACCACGCTACCCACCGCCGCGATCAACGCCACTGGCCCGCCCTTCAACGCCGCCACTACATTCTGCTGCATCGCCATCGCGACCACGATCGGGATGTAAATCGCGCCCCAGTAATGCACGCCGCTCTCCGAGGTGGCGCAGAGCCGACCGCTTTGGTGCAGGTAGATTCGCGAGATGATCAGCAGTAACATCGCGATGCCCACGCCGCCGACATTCGTCGTCATGCCCAGCGCCCTTCCAAGAAGATCTCCAATGATGATGCCCAGCAGATGGCACACGGCGAGGAGGGCGGTTCCGTAAATGATCATGGCCTATTTCTTGGCAGAAACGGCCTCGATTGTCTCCATAAACTTTAAAGACGGCGGGAGCCCCCATTTCATGGAGCGATGGAGATAGCTACACTCCCGTTATCGTCCCCGTGCTGCTGCTAAACTTGTCCGCCTCAATACCAAGCCCTTCCAGCATAGACACGAAGAGATTTGCCGCTGGCGTATTGTTCGTGGTGTCGAAAGCGAGGTGCTTGCCGTGCTTGAAGCCGCCACCGGCGAGGACGAGGGGAAGGTTTTGGTTGCTGTGGGAGTTGGCGTTGCCGAGGCAGCTTCCGTAGAGGATTTGGGTGCGGTCGAGCAAGGTGCCGCCGGTTTCGTTGACGGATTGAAAGGCTTTCAAGAGGTCGCCAAAGGCCGTCATCTGGGCTTCTTCGATCTTCTTCAACTCGGCGATCTTGTCGGGTTCGTTGCCGTGATGGGTGAGGCCGTGGGTTTCGCTCTTCACGCCGGGCACATGCGGCACGACGCTGAAGGTGCTGAGCGAGAGCGTGACGACGCGCGTGCTGTCCGTTTGCAACGCGAGGCGGATGAGGTCAAACATGAGCTTGGACCTCGCGATGACCTCATTGGCATCGGCGATGTCCTTGGGCTGTGGATAGTCCACTTTGGGCTTCGGGCGGTTTTCCCACTCGATGTTGCGCTGGAGTCGGCTTTCGAGTTCGCGCACGCTTTGGAAGTATTGCTCGAGTCGTGTCCGATCCTCCGCTGTGGTGCTTTTTTCGAGTCGCTTGGCTTTGTCGAGGATCAGATCGAGGACGCTGCCACCGGCTTCGATGCGGCGCATGGTCGCGGCTTTTTCTTCAGGAGTTCCCGCGACAAACAAGCGCCGATAAAGCCTCTCGGCACTTGTCTCCGAGGGCAAAACAACGCCGGAGCGCGAGACGGCGATGGAGTCGGCATAGTGCTCGCCTTTGCGCACTGAAACAGCGAGCGATTGGAATCGTGTGTCGATTCCAATCTTCTCCGCGACGAGTTGATCGAGCGAAAGGCTATTGCGAAATGTGGGCTGTCCCGGATGCGGCGCACCCGTGAGGAAGCACTGGCCCGCATGATGATTTCCATCCACGCCCGGATGCGAGAGGCCGCTGAAGGTGGTGAAGTGCGGGCGGTGCGCGGCGATGAGGTCGAGATACGGGCTGGAGGTCTCACCAGCCTGCGGAAAGAAGAACTGCGGCATCATGCCCAAAGGCACATGAATGGCAAAAAGCCGCTTCGACGGCAGCTTTTCAGCCGCACGCCCGATGGATGGCAGAGCGAGACAAGCGCCAGCAGCGCGGAGGAAGTTTCGGCGGTTCATGATGAGGATGGTAAAAGATTGGAGGTAAAAGATTCAGATGGCGGCCTTCATTTTTTACCCTCAATCTTTTACCATTGTCTGGGTGTTAAAGACTTCGCTTCGAGCCAGCGCATGGATCAACGACCTGATCCCATACCCACTGCTCTTCGTGCCCTCGACGATCAGGCGGATCTGGGCTCGGTCGGCGAAGCTCACCTCGGCTCCGGTGGCGTAGCGGGAGAGGTGGGCGGCGAGGGCGCGGGCGAGTCGGGCGGGATCGCTGGTGAGGAGGGCATTCAGATCATTCGGGCCGCTGAACATGCGGCCATCGGTGAGAGCGCCGCTCGGGTCCACTTTCGGGCCGAGCTTGTATTGCACTCGCCAGTCGGTTTTGCCTTTCTCGGGTGGCTCGTCGCCATGGCCGTTGGAGCGGTAGCGATCGCGCAAGCCGCCAATTGGGTCGAAGGCTTCGAGTGCAAAACCGGCGGGGTCGATCTTCGCGTGGCAGGCGGCGCAATTGGCATCAGCGCGATGTTTCTCAAGCTGCTCTCGCACGGTGGTGGTGCCGCGGGTATCGGGATCGACAGCGGAGATGCCAGGCGGCGGCGGCGGGGCGGGATCGTTCAACACGCGATCCATCACCCACACGCCGCGTTTCACGGGAGAGGTGGTGGTGCCATTGGCGGTGAGCTTGTGGATGGCCGCATGGCCGAGCAAACCTCCGCGCAGGCTTTCTGGCGGCAACGGCACTTTGCGCGGCTCCACACCATAAATGTTCTTGATGCCGTAGTGCTCAGCAAGACGCTGCGTGAGCATGGCAAAGCCCGGTTTGAGCAGCGCGGTGATGGGGAGATCGTTTTGGATGAGTTCGCGCAAAAAGACACGCGTCTCGGCGGCCATGCCTTCGTGGAGCAAAAAGCGATACTCGGGGTAAAGCTGCGGATCGGGCGTGGTTTCATCGAGACGGCTGAGTTCGAGCCATTGATTCGTGAAGTCCTCGATGAAGCGCTCGCTGCGTTTGTCCGCGAGCAGCCGATCCACCTCCTTGTGAAGCACCGCTGGGTTTTGGAGGTCTGCAGCGAGCAACTCGGCATCCGGCGGGCCGTTCCAAAGCCAGTAGGAGAGCCGCGAGGCGAGCGAATTCGGCGCATGAAACAAAAACTCCGGCGAAGTAAGCACCGCGACATACACGCGGCGCATCGCATCCTCAAAGCAGTCCTTCGCGGCGAGTCGTGAGAGCAGCAGCGCCACATAGGGCTCAATCTCTTCGGTCTTCACGGCACGACGAAACGCCTTCGGCAAAAACGTCGTGAGCAACTTGCGGGCATCTTCTTCCGGTAGCGCAGATTGCACGGACTCCAGCGGCGGCTTTCGCTCCTGCGGTGTGAGGTCGAAATGCATGCTCGGCACATAGCCGCCGATGCTGCGCACTTCCTCGCGTTGCGGCTGTACTGCCTCGCTACCTTGCGGCCATGGCTTGATCGGTAGGTCTCCAAAGAGCCGCTTGTGGCTTTCCGGCGGCCACACGGCATTCAGCGGGCCTTCGATCTCAAACCAATCTATCGCCGCGCCCGGACCGACATGCTTTTTCGCCCGTCCGGCGACCTGTCCGATGCGCAGGCCCGTCCACGGCACCGACACGGGATCAAAGACGATGCTTTCATGCGCATCGAGCCACTCGGTGATCTCCGCCTCGTTCGACTGCATCGACGGCGCGGTGAAGGCTTTCAGCAAGCGTCCGCCTTCTTGTTGTTTGCCCTCCTCATGCGCCCGCAACACCGCAGCCTGGGGCGCGGCGCAAGGCTGCGGCTTGCCCGCGTTCCAGTGAAAGCCCCAGAGCGAGAGCTTCATGCGATACATCCCCGCGTAGATCGGCGACACATTCATCGCCGCCTCATAGCCCGCTAGATTCGGATTGAGCAAACCGACCGCGCTTTGCGATTTCTTCACGGCTTCGAGCAGCTTGCGCCTTTCCTCCAAGTCCGGCCCCGCATCGCCCACGTGCCCTTTTTTGTCCTCAAAGCCACCGCGCACCGGTAGTGCCGGATCAGGCTGCTTGTCCTTCAGCAGCACGAACTGCCCCTGGAGGAGGTTCCCACCAAACTTAAACAACCCGGCCGGATAGATGCGCTTCTTGAAGACTCGTGGCGGCGTGCTGCTCGTGGAGATCGCCGTATCCAGCGCTTTTTCCACCGCCTCCTCATACGCCGCGAGATGCGCGGGCGAGATGTCCAGCGCCCCAGCCATCTTGTCATAGCCCGCCACACGACCATCCGCAGGCAGCAGCGCCGTGATGTCGAGCCTCGGCAGCGCCAGCAGGTCCTGCAGCGTGTTTTGAAACTCCACCCGCGTCATCCGCCGCATCCGAATGCGCCCCTGATCGCCCGCTTTCGCTAGTGCCATCAGCTTCGCGTCCATCTCGCTCACAAACGCCACCCGCTCCGCCTCCGCAGGCTGCTTTTTCTTCTTCGGCGGCATCTCGCCACGCTCCACCGCATCGTGCACTTTGACGAGCAAGTCCAGATGCTGCGCGTCAAAGCTGAGGGCGGTCAAATCGAGGTCACCCTTCTTCGACTCCGCATCATGGCATTCGTAACAATGCTGCTCCAAAAACGCTGTCGTAGGCGCAGCAAGGAGCGAGGTGGCAAGAAAGCAGGCGAGGAAGTGGCGGAGCATGAGACAGACAGGTCTCATCATTACGGATGAAGCGGGCTGTTCTCGACATGGAGAAAGTTAGGCAAAAGAATGAGGGGGCAGAAAGTGCGATGTATCACCTAACGTCCGAGCCATCACGCCAGCACCTCGCGGATCACCTTACCTTCCACATTTGTCAGCCGGCGCTGGATGCCGTTGTGCTCGAAGCTGAGCTTTTCGAAGTCGAGCCCGAGTAGATGAAGGATGGTGGCATTGAAGTGGTAAAGCGGATGCACGTCCTCGATGGCGCGTTGGCCGAGGTCATCGGTGCGGCCGTGGCTGACGCCGGGCTTCACGCCTGCACCTGCCAGCCAGCAGGTGAAGCCATCGGGATTGTGATCGCGGCCTTTCGCACCTTTTTGGAAGAAGGGCATGCGGCCGAACTCGGTGCACCAGACGACGAGCGTGTCTTGCAGCAGGCCGCGTTGTTTCAGATCGCGAATGAGCGCGGCGGCGGGTTGATCGAGGATGTGGGCGTGGACGTCGTATTGCTCCTTGAGCTTGCTGTGCCCGTCCCAGTTGAGAGCGCCACCGCTGGCATACGCACCGTTGAAGAGCTGCACGAAGCGCACGCCCTTTTCGATGAGGCGGCGGGCGAGGATGCAGTTTTTGGCGAAGGCGGCCTTGTTGGCGTCCTGCGTGTCGTCCGCGCCATACATCTTCAGGATGTGCGCAGGTTCGGTGCTCAGGTCGTTGATCTCGGGCACACTGAGCTGCATCCGCGCGGCCAGTTCATAGCTGGCGATGCGGGCGGCGAGTTTGCTGTCACCCGGATGGGCCTCCAGATGGCGGGCGTTCATCTTCTGCAAAAGCGAGCGTGCGGCGCGGTCGGCATCCACGGGGATGCCGGGAGCGCTGAGATGGCGCACTGGCTCCTTGGTGCTCATGGTGGTGCCTTGGAAGGCCGCCGGGAGAAATCCTGGCCCCCAGTTGTTGGCCCCATTCTGCGGCACGCCGCGTGGATCAGGGATGGCGACATAGGATGGCAGCTCCTCGCTCTCACTGCCCAGCGCATACGTGACCCACGAGCCGAGCGAGGGGAAGCCGTCGAGCACGGAGCCGGTGGAGAGAAAGTTCTCCGCTGGGCCATGCGTGTTCGATTTGCTGGTGAGCGAGTGGATGAACGCGATGTCGTCCGTCAGCTCCGAGAGATGCGGGATCATGTCGCTCACCATCTTGCCCGTCTTTCCGCGAGGCCGGAAGGCATACTGCGGACGCGCCAGATTACCCGCCGGGCCTTGAAACGTCACCGCAGGACCACCGGGCAGCGGTTTGTCATCCCATCGGATGAGTTCCGGTTTGTAATCCCACGTCTCGAGCTGGCTCACGGCACCGGCACAGAAAATGACGACCACATTCTTTGCCTTCGGCGCGAAATGCGGCTGCCTCGGCGCAAAAGGCCGCGCTGGATCGATGAGAAGCTGATCGTCCGCGAGCAGCTTCGACAACGCGATGCCACCGAGCGCCGTGGCGCTCTGCGTGAGGAAGCCGCGGCGGTTTAGCAGCCGCAGGCCATGGGGAGTGAGATGCTCAGCGTTCATGATAGAGAGAGGAGAATTGACTTCTGGCAGAGGTCTGACAGCTTTTGTCAGACATGAGCGCTGTAGCGACATTTACCTTCCGAGATTTGAGCCGCCGCACCGCCGAGGTAATAGCAGCGGCGCGAAAGTATGGGCAGGCGGAGATATCCTCCCGATCTGGCGAGGTGCTGACACTCATGCCAAGAACAGAAGCGCTGGCGAAAAAGCGGTCCAAAAAAGCAGTGGATATCGGAGCCGAGTGGTCGGCGGAGATGAAGGAGCGCAAGCAACGAATGATCGCTGCTGGATTCGTTCCGCCCAAGGCTGGCGAGTGGGATGCTGAGCGCTTCAACCGAATCATCGCTGGTGAAGAATGAAGACCTATGTCGATGCCAATGCGTTGGCCAAGCTGGTGGGTTTGAAGACGCTTTAAGTTCATGGCAAAAAGAGGAACTCGTTCGAGTTGAAGAGCGCCCGGCAGAGCACGGCGGCTCCGTGTTGCTTCACCAGCGGCAGGGCGTCGTGGAGTTCTGCGGCATTGGGTTTTCGGCAGAGAGCGAGTTCATAGGCGCGGCGAATCTGTGCGGCATCATCCGCGCCAACTTCCCGCCGGACTCTCTCGGCGAACGCATTTGCATGATCGAGCGTGAAGCGGCTGTTGAAGAGATTCAGCGCCTGAATCGGCGTGGTGGAGGCGCGGCGCAGGGCGGTGCTTTGGCCCGCGTCCGGGCAATCAAAGGCGCCAAAGACGGTTTCCGGCTCGCGACGTACTTTGTGGGCATAAATCATGCGCCGCTGGTTTTCGGGTTTGAAGGTCTCCACAGGCTTGAAGCCGCTCAAACCGCCGCGTTTGTCGAAAAGATCGAATCCACGGCCATACCTCGTGAAGTTGAGCTTTCCGCTGACGGCGAGCATGGAGTCCCGGAGTGTTTCGGCTTCGATGCGACGGCTGGGGAAGCGCCAGAGGTATTTGGATTCGGAGTCGATCTCGCGGGCATCTGGAGTGGTGGAGTTCTGGAGTGATGTCTGGCCATTTCCAATGCTCCATGACTCCAACTCTCCATCGCTCCTTTGTCCATACGTTTCGCTCAGCACGATGAGCCGGTGCAGGTGCTTCACGCTCCATCCGCTGTGGATGAACTCGCTTGCGAGCCAGTCCAGCAACTCGGGATGCGTGGGCTTCATGCCCATGCGGCCAAAATCACTCGGCGTGGCGACTAAACCGGTGCCGAAGTGGCCTTGCCAGATGCGGTTCACCATCACGCGGGCCGTCAGCGGATTCTGCGCGCTGGCGATCCAGTCGGCCAGAGCTTGGCGGCGCTGCAGTTCGGGCGTTGCAGCGGAGAGCTTCACATCACCGAGAGCGCTGAGCACGGCAGGCACGACAGATTCCTTCGGCTGCTCGGGATCGCCGCGATTGAGCAGATGAATGTCATCCGGTTCGCGGAACGTGCCCGCGAAGGCAAGCTGGCCTTGCTCGCCCGCCTTCATCTTGGCCAAAAGGCTGCCGCGTTCATTGAGCAGACGGCGTATCTCCTTCGCTTCCGTCTCGGGCAAGCCCTCAAACACAAACTCCGGCCCGGCACCGAGTCCCAACTGATGCGGGCGACGATCGCTAGCGTCCGCCACCAACAGCCAGCCTTTCTCATGGCCGATCTCGATGGCGTAATCGAGCGCCACGCGGTCCACCAGCTTTGCTAGCCGATCCCGGCTCCACGCGATGTGTGAAATCTCCTCCTCGCGGGCAAACTCGATCTCCACCCAGCCCTTGCCCTTCTCGTTCGACATCCAGCTTCGCTCATTGCCGTAGCGACCATCATGAATGAACGCCGGCTCATGGCGGTTGCGCGAAATCTTATCGCCCGAAGTCTTCAACTTCGCCCCGGCACTGGCGAGCGCCACATTCACGCCTACGGTGTTGAAGACCTCCAGCTCATCCATGCAAGGCTCCAGGCTGTTCGTCTCGCGAATGGTGAAGCGAACGCGCTTCGTGCGAACCGGTGCGATGCGGTCGATGTTCATCGTCGCCCGTACCGTCGGGCGCTGAACGCCCTCCTTTTTTCCCGGACGGGCCATCGGCGAGAGCTGCGTGAGCCGCTGCGTGATCTGTGCATCGCGCTGGCGGGCCGTGGCGGCTTCCTGCTTCCTCGCCAGTGCCTCCGGCGTGCGCAGTTCACGATCCGCGTATTCCACACCCGCCACCAGAGCCTGCATGGCGTAGTAGTCTTTGGCGCTGATAGGATCGAACTTGTGATCGTGGCAGCGTGCGCAGCCCACGCTCAGCCCGAGGAAGGTCTGGCTGATGTTCGTGACCATCTCATCAAGCGAATCCTGCCGTGCGAGACGGATGGACGGCGCATCCTTGCCGATCTGGCCGGGCAGCAGCACGGAGGCCGTGACGAGGAATCCCGTGGCCTCATCCACCCCCATCGAATCGCCCACGATTTGCTCCTTGATGAAGCGGTCATACGGCGTGTCGGCATTGAATGCCCGGATCACATAGTCGCGATACGGCCAAGCATGAGGCCGCTCGGTGTTTACCTCAAAACCATGCGTATCCGCATAGCGCACGACATCCAGCCAGTGCTGCGCCCAGCGCTCGCCGTAGCGCGGCGAAGCAAGCAAACGATCCACGGTGGAAGCGTGGTCCGGCTTCTTCAAGAACGCCTCCACCTCTTCTAGCGTGGGCGGCAGGCCCGTGAGATCAAAGGTCACACGCCGCAGCCACGCGATCGGTTCAGCAGCCGGAGAGCGGGTGAGACCATGCTCGGCGAGCTTGGCGTCGATGAAGGCATCAATCTCTTTGCCCTTCGCCCTTTGCTCTACGCTTTGGATCGGCTTGAACGCCCAATGATCGCGTTTGTCCTCCACCTTCGCCAAATCCACGCCATCCGGCCAGTTTGCGCCTTCACCGATCCATCGCGTGAGCGTCTCGATCTCCGCAGTGGCTAGTTTGCCCTTTGGCGGCATGATTTCGTCTTCATCGTCCGAGGTCAAAAAATGCACCAGCGGGCTTTCGGAGGCTTTTCCGGGCACGATGTCCGGCGCGTGATTGTCACCGCCTTTGAGCGCCGCCTCCTTTACATCGAGACGCAGGCCAGATTTCTGCTTTGTCTCGCCGTGGCATTCATAGCAGTGCTTTTCAAAGATGGGCCGCACGTCGCGGACAAAGTCCACCGGCGCGGCGAAGGCGGGAAGAGTGATGAAAAGAGCCAGGAAACGCATGAACAAGCTTCAACGGTAAGGATTGCCGGATTCGAAGAGCGATTGAATCTCCGCAACGCTCATCGCACGGCCTAGGATGAGTATTTCGTCCACGCGGCCGCTGAGTTTGCGGTCCGTGCGGTTCCAGTTGCCGATTTGTGCGGGACCGAGGCGGGCGGGATGAGCCGTCGTTTCGCGGCTTTCGCTGTCAAAACGCCCGTTGAGATAAAAACGCGTCGTTTTCGCGTCGGCGTCATAAACCACGGTGAGATGCATCCAGCGGCCAATTTCGGGCAAAACGGGCGTGAGCGAATCCGGGAAGCCATCGGGGCTTGAGGAGCCTGAGTTGCCTCTCAGCGCCAGTCGCATGGTGGAGTAGCGATTCACCATCCAGTGAACCTGCCCGGGATTGCTCACCTCCCAGCCATCCGTGTGCAGCAGGGATTGATAAGGTGCATCCAGACGGTCCAGCCGCACCCACGAGGCCAGCGTGATCTGCGGCCAGGTGCGCTCACCACCAAGATCGAGCTTCAAATGATCGCCCACACGCACAAACTCCGGCGCACGCGATCCCGGCCAGCGGCCTTGCGTGGTGCGGCAGGTGTCCGGAGCCTCGCCTGACTCAAAATCGAGCAAGGCGATCAAGGCGGGGTCCTCGCGGAGCTTCGACAAAGCAGCCTCCGAGCGTGCCCGCTGGCCCGCAGCGAGACCGGCGGTGAGTTCGTTCACTTCATCGCCTTGAATGAAGGCCGCCGAGCGCAAATCACGCTTCGCATGGCCGCCCGTCGTCATCGTCACTGCATCACCGGTGCGCAGGCTGCGCTGGTCTTTCGCCGCATGAGCGATGACTTCTCCCTGAAACACATGCACCTCCGCCTCACCCGCGAGCGGCACATCCACGCCGAACCGCGTGCCCAGATCCACCGCATCCCCCGAAGGCGTGATCACCGTGAACCCCTTCGCCGAAGGCGGTATATCCGCCGAAAGGCGACCCTGCGTAAGCCGCAGACGCTGCGCGGACTCAAATTGAAACACCGCCGGAGCCTCGATCACGACTTTCGCGCCCTTGGATGTGATCAGAGCCAGTGTCCCGGCTTTCAGCTCATGCATCTCGCCGCGCAAAGCAGACCCAGGCGCCAGACTCGACACCCCGACCATCTTTTCCACACGGGCGAAGTCCTGCCGACTAAGCCACCACGCCACCAGCACCACACAGGCCGCCGCCGCGCCGATGAAGGCCGCTGCGCGGGCATATCGCCAACGGACAGACGCAGGGCGGACACTTTTGTCTGCCTTTTGGTCTTTTGATTCGGAGCAGACAAGAGTGTCTGCCTGACTCCAGCCTGCGGCCATCGTGCCGAGCGCGGAGTCGAGATTGAGCAGCTCCGCAAAGTGCCGCCGCGCCTCGCAATCGGCATCAAGCCGTGCATTCAGCCGCGCCATGTCATGCGCGTCGATGCCGCCCTCAAGATAGCGATGGATGAGCGAATCGAGTTCCTGGTTCATGATGAAACCTCCCTGGCGAGAGTGTTTTGGATGCAGTCGTGCAGCATCTTTCGGATGCGATGCAGCCATTGATAAAAACCCGTGACACTGCGCCCGCTGCTCTGCGCCACCACCTGCACCTGCGCCTCCGGCTGATAAGCCCGCATGACGAGCGCTCGCTGCTCCTGCGGCACCTTTTCCATGCAGCGCTCCAAGGCCTCGCGCTGGCGTGAGAGCACCGTCTCATGCACCTCCGCCTCATGGGCGATCTTCAAAACGACCTCTTCATCGAGCACGAGGCGATCACGTCCTTTATCACGCAGCCAAGCCAGCACCTCAAAGCGAGCCACGCCAAAGGCCCAGGCTTTAAAGTCCGCCCCTTCGCGGAAGGACGTGAACTTCTCCCACAGCACGATGGACACCTCCTGCATCACATCATCCGCATCTGCTCTCGTCGGCACCAGCCGCCGCACAAACGCCCGCACCGCCTCTTCATGCGTCGTGAAGAGACGCAGGAAGCGGTGATGAAGCTCGGTTTCGGATGAAGACATGGAAGATGACAACAAGAGTCATCTCCACAAAACTGCCGTATTTAACATCTTTTCGTGTCAGCGGGATCATTTCTTCGGGCTGGGAGCCTTGGGTGTGATGACAAACACATCCCCTTCCACCGTCAGCCTGCAGCCGGAGATTTCGGCGACGTAGCGCAGGGCTTCGTAGGCGGGAACATCTTTGAGCTGCATGGTGATCTTGGCCATGGGATCGCCGCCGGGTTTGACGAGGATGTTCAGGCCCTTCTTTTCAGGATCGAGTTCGCGGCTTTTGATGCGCAGAAACTCAACTGCTTCTGCCAAGGTGGCCTCATGGAACTGCACCTTGGGGAGGATGATCTCGCCGGCGGCAGGTTTTGGTCTGGTGTTCGGTTTGATCGCAACTTTTTCTGCCGAAATGCTCCCCTGAGGAGTTTCGATCTTCACATCGCCAACCGCTGTGACCACTCCGGAAACCTTGTCATGGGTGAGGGAGTCTGAGGCAACAACCATGCCTTGATTGCCGGAAACGGGCGACCCCGCCTGCTTCTGCTGCGCTTCAAAGTCGGCCTGCGAGATCAGGGTTACGGCGTAACGCTCGACCACGAGGCGCAGGTTGGAGAGCTGGGCCACATACTTCAGTGCCTCACCCAGAGGGATGTTCTTCAGATCCAGGGTGATTCTTGCCTCCGCGATGTTGCCGACCTCTTTGACGATCATGTTCACCCCTTTCTGGTTCGGGTCCGTCGTGGTGGTGTCGAGATCGAGGCTTTTGCGTCGAAGGAACTCCAC
>JBEIGR010000049.1:0-16077 GCA_040381795.1 Verrucomicrobiaceae bacterium
CCACTCCTGGTCGGTGCCAGTGGCGGGTGCGAATTGAATATTGATGGCCTCCATAATTGAAAAAGCCGTTCACGAAACGGCTTGAGCGGCTGCCTTATAGAGCAGGCCGCTGGCCAGTCAAACGAACCACGAGAATTCGCGGCGTTCGATCAAATGCCTCCGTTCTGCGCGAGGAAATTCAGTGCGAGCGTGGCGATGGCGAGAATGAAAACAACCCAAGCGAGGAGCATGATGAGAGAGGCGAGACAAAGGTTCGGTAAGCGGGGCGGAAGGGCAGGGGGCTGTCGAGCGATTAAGGAATCGAGGGCAGTTCGGTGCGCTGGAAGGAATTGTCCCAAGAGCCGCTCGCGGTGCGGGATTCCCACTTCTGTTTGCCGGACTCAGGCACCATGATGGGTGAGCTTTCACCTTGTGCAGCGGTTTTCACCATGTCTGCACCGAACATCTGGACGACCAAGAGGGCGGCGGCGAGCACGAAGCAGATAGCGGATAGCGGCATGAGGCCAGCTTCAGGATCTTTTTCCTCGTAGAACTGCTCCGAATCGGCGGCTGCGGCACGTTTTACCGGCGCACTGGGAGGAGCGGAGATCGGTGCACGCTGCATGGCCTGGGTGGGCTGCAGTTTGACCGTGGCCCTTGGAAGCGGGGCGGTGCCACCGCTGACCATCGGGCCAGTGCTGGGGCCGCTGGAGCCCGGCGGACGAGGAGCCGCTGCCGAGGGGGTCACTTTCATGGTCTTGGCCAAAGGCACGGTCGCAGCGGCGGCCTCCACGCGTGGGGCTACTCCGGGAACGCCGGGAGCCTTGGCGAGGGGGCGAGTGGCGGTAGGAAGAGAAGCTGTAGGAGGGCCGCCGGCGACTGGTGGGCGTGGGGCTCCTGGAGCTGCTGGTGGCTTTGGCGCCATTGGCGCTGTCGGAGGGCCGGAAGGCGCGGTAGGAGCCACCGGTGGGCGGGCAGGCGGAGGAAGCGGGCTGCCACTAGAAGGGGCGCTCGGGGGCGGTGCGGAAACGACAGGCACGGCCGAAGTCGTCTTGCGAGAAGGCGGCGGCATCGGCGGGGAAGGGAGCTTCACTGGGGAGGTGGCGCTCTTCGCCGCAGGCGGTGGAAGGGGCGCGGAGGGGAGCTGAATCGGCGCGGTAGCTGTCTTCGCTGCCACTGGCACGGCGGAAGTCGTCGCGCTGGAAGGGGCGATACTGCCCGTCACAGGACTCACAGGAGCGGTGGCCTCACGGGCCTGAGTGACACCGGCACCGGGGCGGGCACGCAGGGTGATGCGCACGGTTTCTTTCTTCAGCGGCACGGCAGAGGTTTTTGGCGTGGAGGAAGGATTATCGGAGTCGCTCATGTGTGGGGATGGAAATAAAGGGGAATTCCACCTCTCTTTAGCGAATTCCGCCCTCGGGCGTCAATCGCTTTTCCTCCACGGTTGCAAATATCCAAGGGGTGCTCGTTATTTTCCGACTTTCGCGGCCTTTTGCCGTCTTCCTTCCTCTTCATTCATGAAACGCATCCTCGTCACCGGCGGCGCCGGATTCATCGGCTCCCACACTGTTCAGCGGCTCCTAAGCGAGGGCGCTGAAAGTGTCGCCGTGCTCGATAGCTTCAACGACTACTACAATCCGGCCATCAAGCGGGCAAACATCGCCGCCATGGCCGATCCGCGTCTCTTGGTCCAAGAAGGCGAGTTGAACGACGCCTCCTTCGTGGGTGAAGTCTTCGAAAAGGGCGGCTTCGATGCCGTCGTCCATCTCGCCGCCCGGGCGGGTGTGCGCCCCTCCATCGAGCAGCCTGAGCTTTACATCGATACCAACATCAAAGGCACCTTCAACCTCCTCGAAGCCGCCCGCCGCACCGGTGTGAAGCAGTTCGTCTTTGCCAGCAGTTCCTCCGTCTATGGCGTAAACAAAAAAGTGCCCTTCTCCGAGGCCGATCCCATCCTCCAGACCATCAGTCCCTACGCGATGACGAAAATGGCCGGTGAGCAGATGTGCTCGAACTACAGCCACCTCTACGGCATCAAAACCGTCTGTCTGCGCTTCTTCACCGTCTATGGCCCCCGCCAGCGTCCTGACCTCGCCATTTCTAAATTCACCCGCCTCATCGAGGACGGCAAAGCCATCGACAAATTCGGCTCCGGAACCACCGCCCGCGATTACACCTTTGTCACCGACATCGTGGACGGCATCCTCGGCTCCGTGAACTACACCACCGGCCCCATATGCGATATCTTCAACCTCGGCGGTTCCCAAACGGTGACGCTCAACGACCTCATCGCCGCCATCGAAGAGGCCACCGGCAAGAAAGCGCAAATCAACCAGCTCCCTGATCAGCCTGGCGATGTGCCGCTGACCTCTGCCGATGTGAGCAAAGCCGCCGCGCTGCTGAATTTCAAACCCACCACGCACATTCATCAGGGTATTCCGAAGTTTGTTGAATGGTTCCGTGAGATGCGCGCCAAAGGCGTGGCGGTTTGCTAAGCAGCTCACGCAAAAACAACGCTCGACAATCCCCTCTCGAATCGAAATACTCGCCGCCGTGCTTCATCTCCTCCATCGGTTCCTCCTCCTGCTCGCCGTGCTGGGCACTCAGGTGATGGGCCTGCATCGGGGTTACATCTGCGATTGTGGCGGGGTGGAGCGTCTCACGCAGCTCGATCACTGTCACGGCCCGCATGATCATGGCTGCGAGCATGAAGAGCATGAGCTGCCGGTCCATGACCGCCATGATCATGAAGAGGAAGGGCCCATTCATGAGCATCCAGCGCTCGTCGAATCACCTCTCGCCGAAAAAGCTCACACCGCCGCCTTCATGCCCGTCCAGGCACCGCTGCTCGTTTGGCTTCCGCTGGATAGTTTTACCGTCAAAACTCTCCCCCAGGTAGAAAGGGCTCGTTTGCAGCCTCCTCGGATAAACAGCCGCGCTGGGCCACACTGGCCCTCACGGCTCTCCCACACGATTTCGCTCAGGATTTGAGCAAGGATTGATCGCCGCCATCCACGACGATGGCCTCCGCTGCGTTCGCATGGTTCTCCCATGCCGCTTTTCAGCCCATTCAATCCGGCCTCATCATGCTCCGTTCTCTCTTTATCCTTTTCGTCTTCGTTTTCACCGCCCGCGCTGCCGAGCTTCGCCTCGAGCACATCGCCGCCCGCGTTCGCAGCCATCATCCCATGCTCAAAGCGGCCCGCATGGCCGTCGAGGAAGCTCGCGGACGCCAGCTTGGCAGCGGCAGGCTCGCCAATCCCACGCTCGAGACCAGTTTTCAAAACGAAAGCCGCACCAGCCCACGCACGATGCTCTTCGGCATCGATCAGTCGTTTCCCGTCACCAAGCGGCTCACCCTCGAAAAACAACTCTCCAGCCACCTCGTCACCGCCGCGGAGCTGGAGGTGCGTGATGCGGAGCGTCGCCTCATCGCCCAGGCACGCGAGCACGCCGTGCAGATCCTCGCCCTCCAGCAGCAGCGTATTCTGCGCCAGCAGCAGCGTGAACTGGCCCTCAAGCTTTCCGAATTCGCCAAAAGCCGCGCCGCCAAAGGTGAACTCTCGCCGCTCGATGCCGCGCAGGCCCAAGTGGATGCGCAGCGGCTCATTTTGGAGGCCAAAAAACTCGAAACTCAGCACACCAGCCTCCTCGGTGCCTTGAAGCCCATGCTCGGCATCGCTCCGCAGGATTCCCTGGTGCTCCTCGGGGCCTTGGCACCCCTCGTCATGCCCGGCCTCTCGCCCTGGCAGCGCCGGGCGGACTTTCAACTCGCCCAAACCAAGATCACCGCCGCACAGACCGATGCCGATCTCGCCAAATCCAAGCGCATGCAGGATGCCAGCGCAGGCTTCTTCGCCTCCCGCGAAAACCAAGGTCAACCCGATGGCCGTCGTGAGGACACCGGCTTCGTCGGCTTCCGCTTCTCCATCCCGCTGCCCTTCTGGAATCGCAACCAAGGCGAAATCGCCGAAAAAGCCGCCACCGCCGAGCGCCAGCGCCTCGAAGCCGAAGCTCTCGGAAAACAAATCGCCAGCGAGGCCGATACCGCCCGCCGTGAGATGCAGGCCAATGCCGATCTCGCCCGCGAAACCCGCGACACGCTCCTCCCGCTCGTCATCGAGCAAACGCAAAAGCTCGAACAAGCCTACCAGACCGGTCAGACCGATCTCCTCATCCTCCTCCGCGCCCGCGATCAGCGCCTCCAACTCGAATCCGCCGTCCTTGATGCCGCCCGCGATTTCCACCTCGCCCGCATCCGCTACGAAGCCGCCACCGGAGCCACCACGCCATGAAACTCGTCCCTTTCGTCCTTTCTGTCCTTTTCGTCCCTTTCCTCTTCGGCGCGAAACCCGACATCATCCTCGACGCCACCACCGTCTCCCACATGAACCTCGAATTCGCCGAGGCGGAGGAAACCTCCTTCGAGGAGACCATCTTCTCGCTCGGGCACATCGAGGTGCTGCCAGGAAAAAAGGCCATCGTCAGTAGCCGCATTCCGGGTCGTGCCATTTCCGTGCTCGCCATTCCGCATCAGGAGGTCGATGCCGGAGCGGAGGTCGCGTGGATTGAAAGCCGCCAGCCCGGTGATCCACCGCCCGTGATCAAGCTGGAAGCCCCCATCGCTGGTTTTGTCTCCAAAGTGAACCTCGCCCAAGGTCAGCCTGTCTCGCCGGAAGATGCGCTCATCGAAATTTTCGATCTCAGCCTCGTCGAAGCCGCCGCCAGCGTGCCGCAGCATCTCGCGGGCAAATTGAAGCTCGGCCAGAAAGCCCACATCCGCCTTCACTCACTGCCCGAGAAGGTCTTTGAAGCCAAACTTGCCCACATCGCTGTCGAGGCTGATGAAGCCACCGGCACCATCGAGGCTGCGTTTCACGTCGCCAATCCAGAAAAGCTCCTGCGCCCCGGCATGAAGGCCGAGTTCAGCATCTTCGTCAGTCAGCGTGAAGGCGTGATGTCCATCCCCCGCAGCGCCGTGCAGGGCGATCCTGCGCAGCGCTTCGTCTATGTGAAGGACTTCGAACTCAAAAACGCCTTCGTAAAAGCGCCGGTCACGCTCGGAGCGCAAAACGACCGTTTCGTCGAAGTCGTGAGCGGCCTGCTGCCTGGCGATGAAGTCGTCACTCGTGGAGCCTACGCCCTCGCCTTTGCCGGCAAAGGCAGCGTCAGCCTCAAAGAAGCCATGGATGCCGCCCACGGCCACGCCCACAACGAAGACGGCACCGAGATGACGGAGGATCAGGAGACTGCTCACGAAGATCACGATCACGAAGGCCCACCCAACGACTGGAACACTCTCACCATCTTCTTCGCCAGCACCAGCGGACTGCTGTTGGTGCTCTTGATCCTCCTTTCTCTAAAACGCCCTCATCATTCCTCCGATCCGTCTGATCCGTCCGATCGGACCGATCCCCAAAACTCTGCGAAGAAGCCATGCTAAACGCCCTCATCCGCTTTTCGCTGCATCATCGGGCGCTCGTTTTGATGCTCGCCCTCGTCGTGCTGTTGTTTGGTGCACAAACGCTCACACAACTCCCTGTCGAGGTGCTGCCGGACATGACGAAGCCCACCGTGACCATCCTCACCGAGGCACCCGGCCTCGCGCCGGAGGAGGTGGAAACGCTCGTCACGCAGCCTCTCGAAAATGCCGTGCAAGGCGTCGGTGGGCTGGATCGCTTGCGTTCAAACTCCGATGTCGGTCTGTCGCTCGTCTTCGCGGAGTTCGGCTGGGGCACGGACATCTACCGCGCACGCCAGCTCGTGCAGGAACGCATGCAGAGCGTGAAACTGCCGGAACATGCCAAATCCGGCATGACGCCTGTTTCATCCCTCATGGGCGAGATCTTGCTCGTGGGCCTCAAAAGTGCCGATGGTCAGATTTCGCCACCCGAATTGCGCACGCTCGCGGATTGGACGATTCGTCGGCGTTTGCAAAGCCTCAGCGGCGTGGCGGAGGTGCTCACCATCGGCGGCGGCGTGCGTCAAATTCAGGTGCAGCCTGATCCGAATCGTCTCGCAGCCTTCGGCGTGACCTTTGAAGAGATCGAGGCCGCCGCCGCCCGCGCCTCCGGCAATGCCACGAGCGGTTACCTGCAAGCCGGGCCACGCGAAATCATGGTGCGGAATCTCGGCATGACCACGCGGCTCGAGGACATCGCCCTAACCGTCGTCAAAACCGTCGGCGACCGCCCCGTGCTCATCAGCGATGTGGCAGAAGTAACAAATGGCATCCAGCCCATGCGCGGCGATGCCAGTGTGAATGGCACGATGGGCGTCGTGCTCAGCATCGATAAAGCGCCCGGCTTTGACACGCTGAAGCTCACGCAGCAGGTGCAGGCCGCGCTGGAGGAGTTGAAGCCCACGCTGCCTGCGGGCGTCACCACCGAGATCCTCTTCCGCCAGGGTGATTTCATCGAACACGCCATCCACAACCTCGAAGAAGCCATCCGTGATGGTGCGATCATGGTCGCGATCATCCTATTTTTGTTCCTGTTAAACTTCCGCACCACCTTCATCACGCTCATGGCTATGCCGCTGTCCTTTGCGGTGACGATTTTGATCTTCAAACTGCTCGGCGTCAGTGTGAACTCGATGACCCTCGGCGGCCTCGCCGTCGCCATCGGCATGGTGGTGGATGATGCCATCGTCGATGTCGAAAACGTCTGGCGTCGTTTGAGAGAACGTAGAACGGGTTTTCAACCCATTCCGAACGAGTTAAAAACTCGTTCTACGTTGGACATCATCGCCACCGCCTCCGGCGAGGTGCGAAATTCCATCCTCTACGCCACGGTGCTCGTCATGCTCGTCTTCATGCCGCTGCTCGGTCTCGAAGGCATCGAAGGCCGTCTTTTCACGCCCATCGCCATCGCCACGATCACGAGCATGGCAGCGTCGTTTGTGGTGAGCCTCACCGTGATTCCCGTGCTGTGTTCTCTTTTGCTGAAAAGGGACGAGAAAGACGAAAAGGACGGTTTTGTGGTCCGCACCATGAAATGGCTCGTGGAGCGAACCTTCCTCAAACTGGCTCTCGGTGTGCCTCAGCTCGTTCTCGCGTTCGTTGGCATGCTGCTGGTCGCCTCGTTGATGTTGTATCCAAAGATGGGGAAGGAGTTTTTGCCCGCGTTCAATGAAGGCAGTGCCACCATCTCTCTCGCGGGTGCTCCCGGCACCTCGCTGGCGCATTCAAATGAGATCGGTGAGGCCGCGGTGAGATTGCTACAAGGCATCAAAGAGGTGAAAAGCGTCGGCAGACGTGCCGGACGGGCCGAACGAGACGATCATGTGATGCCAGTGAGCGTGAACGAGTTCGATGTGGAGTTTCATGAAGGTGGAAGGCCGCGTGAGGCCGTGTTTGCCGAGATTCGTGCGAAGCTCGGCAAGATCCCCGGCACCTTCTTGAACATCGGCCAGCCCATCGGGCATCGGCTTTCGCACATGCTTAGCGGCGTCTCGGCCAAAATCGCCGTGAAGGTCTTCGGACACGACTTGGCCGTGCTGCGTGAAAAGGGCGAGCAAATACGCGACCTCGCCCAAACGATCCCCGGATTGACCGATGTGATGCTGGAGCCGCAGGTGCCAATTCCGCAAATTAAGATCGAAGTGAATCGCGAGCGAGCCGTCGCTTACGGCGTGCAGCCCGGATCGCTCAATGAACAGGTCTCCGCCCTCGTCGGCGGCAAAACGCTCGCCGAACTGCGCGAGGGCCAGCGCACGGTCGATCTCGTACTGCGATTGCCGGAGACATGGCGGAATTCGCCGGAGAAGATCGGTGATTTGGTCATCGAGACCGACACCGGCCGCCGCATCCCTTTGAGGCTCGTGGCGGACATCCGCGAGAGTCAGGGGCCAAACGTCATCAACCGCGAAAACACCCAGCGCCGCATCGTCATCAGCGCGAACACGAGCGAGCGAGACCTGGAGAGCATCGTGCGCCAATGGGAAACGGCTGTGAAGGAGCAGGTGAAGTTCCCCGAAGGCTACTTCCCGCGCTTCGAAGGCGAATTTCAGGCGCAGCAGGCCGCCGCGAAGCGCATCGCATTTTACTTCGGCCTCGTGCTCGTGGCGGTGGCCGTGCTGCTCTTCAGCTACTTCCGCAGTCTCTCGCTGGCCTTGCAGGTCATGCTGAACATCCCGCTCGCTCTCATGGGTGGTCTCGCGCTCACTTGGCTGCTCATTGATAACATCAGCATCGCCACCATCGTCGGCTTCATCGCCGTCGGCGGCGTGGCAGCGCGGAACGGCATCATGATGATCAGCCACTACCTGCATCTCATGAAGCACGAGGGCGAAGGCTTCACGCGAGCGATGATCGTGCGCGGCACGTTGGAGCGGATCGTGCCTGTTTTAATGACCGCCCTGAGCGCTGGTATCGCCCTCATCCCGCTGCTTCTCGCCGCGAACGAGCCCGGCAAAGAAATCCTCCATCCCGTGGCCGTCGTCATCGTCGGCGGCCTCGTCAGCAGCACCTTCCTCGACCTGATGGTCACCCCAGCAGTCTTTTTTCTCTTCGGCAAACCACACAGTCAAACCACACCATGAAAACCAAACTCATCCTCCTCATCACCCTCCTTTCCACCCTCGCTTTCGCTCACGAAGGCGTCGAACGCGGCCCCAACGGCGGTCGCATCCTCGAATTCAGCGACAACGAAACCATGCACGGCGAAGTGCTCGTCAAAGACGGCAAATTTCACATCGCGCTACTCGATAAGGACATGAAACCTGTCGCCCTGGCCGCCCAAACGCTCACCGCCATGACCGGTGACCGCACGAAGCCGGTGAAGTTGGAGGTCACGAAGGACGCGAAAGGTTTCGCCATCCCTGAGTTGAAGGCCGGCGAGTGGCTGATCCTCCGCTATAAAGACACGCCAGATGCCAAGGCCATCACCGCCCGCATGGAATACAACACCGCCATCTGCGAAGAATGCCAGGCCCAGGAGTGGCTGTGCAAGTGCAAGCCGGACAAAGAGGCCAAATAAGCAACGGGTGGCCCATGATTCAACAATCAGAGTATCCTCGTGAGGACACTGGAAAAAGTGGCTTGTTCATTCACACGACCTAGGCTGAGCCATACATGACTCGACTTGTCGCCCCCGAAATCCTCGAAACTCTTGCCAGCGACGATCCGCATGCCATTCGCAGTCGAGCGGATCTTTTGAAAGTGAACTGGATCATGGGCAATCACCGCTGGATGCTCCAAAGGCTCAAATCTGAGCGCAAGCCGGGTGACCACATCTGTGAACTCGGCGCGGGCGATGGAGCACTGAGCCAAAAGCTGCTGCAAAATGCGGTTTGTGCTCCGCATGAACTGCACGCCGTGGATCTGGCCGTGCAGCCTAAAAACTGGCCGGCAGGTGCCGTGTGGCATCGGGGTGATCTCTTTGCCATGCCGCTGCCGGATTGCGAAATCATCGTCTCAAACCTGTTTTTACATCATTTCACCAGCGATCAGCTTTCACGACTTGGAGCACAGATTTCACCGAAAACGCGTCTCATCATCGCGGCAGAACCGGCTCGGTATTTCGCCCATAAAATCAGCGGTTGGCTCTTCTCGCGGTTGGCACGGCTGAATCATGTGACGCGCTATGACATGCAGGTGAGCATTCGTGCGGGCTTCCGAGGAGATGAGCTGCCGCGCTCGCTCGCCCTTCAGTCTCCCTGGAGCTGGCGCTGCTGGAGCACGATTTTCGGTGCCAACCGCGTTGTCATGCGGCGCGGGATCTGATCACCGCCACACCTCGGCGAAGTGGTGCGCGAGGCGCAGCTTTCGCGCAACGGCGGGGGAGATCACATACGGATACAAAAACGGCGCACCAAAGCTGCGGCTGATTTCATTCATCATGCTGGCGAGGCTGATCCAGCGCTGGAGCAAGGTGTGGAAGTTGGCGTCTTCGCTGGCGGAATCGATTTCGAGGCTGGAGGGCAGGGTGCAGGCACTGGAGGGCAGGGGAGCCTCGCTGCTGCGGATGCCGAGCTGCTCACAGGTTTCAAAGCCATCGACCATTTGCAGGTAGTGCGCCCACGTTTCAGCCCAGTCTTCCCAGGGGTGTGAGGCGGCGTAGGCAGAGATGAAATTCTGCTGCCAGTTGGCAGGTGGGCCGTATTGGTAATGGCGGGCGAGGCCGTCGGAGTAGTGCAGGGCTTCGTTGCCAAAGATTTCACGGAAGGCCATGCGCCAGGGATGGGTCCATTCGAGTCGCGAGAGGTAGCGATACCAAAGGTAATGCCCGCTTTCGTGCCGAAAATGGCCGAGGAGCGTGCGGGAGGCTTCGCCAAGCTGTTGCCGGTTGATCTGCCGCCAGGTGTCGTCGGCTTCTTCGAGGCTGACGGTGATGACGCCGCTGAGGTGGCCAGTGGTGGCGGCGGGATTCAGCGTGGTGCTCACGATGTCAAAGGCGAGGCCGTTTTGCGGATCTTCGGCCAGAGTTGGCAGGGGAATGTGCAAGCCGAGCAGCGTGTGCAGCAGGCGGCGCTTGGCGGCTTCCATGAGGCTCCAGTGCTGGCGGTTCAGCGCATTGCTGAGATCAGGAATGGTGCGGTTCAGGCGGCAGGAGGTGCAAAAGGCCTCGCTGGAGCCGGTGGGCACGAGCCAGTTGCACGCGGCGTAGCGCTGGCCGTTGGCGCAGAGGCGAAACGTTTTATCGATGCGGCGGATGAGGCCCTGCACGGGTTCGTAGCCGACATCGAGGCCGCACTTGAGACAGCGCGAGCTTTCGAAGAAGAGCGAGTTGCCGCAGGCGCATTGAAAAGACCTCATGCAGCCCCTTCGACCAATGTTTTGAGCAAATCAACGATGGGCATGCTGACAATGGCGGTGGCCTTGTCACTCATGGCATAGGGCAGGATGAGCTGGCCACCGTGGATCAGCGAGCCGCAGCTATAGACGACATTGGGCACATAACCTTCGCGTTCGATGCCCACGGGGCAGAGCAAAGGCTCGCGAAGGCGCCCGATGACTCGCGTGGGATCATCGAGATCAAGCAGCACAGCACCGATGCAGTATTTCCGCATGGGGCCGACGCCATGCGTGATGACGAGCCAGCCGGCCTCCGTTTCGATGGGCGAGCCGCAGTTGCCGATCTTCACGGACTCCCAGGCCTCCGCCGGGCGGAGGATGAGATGCGGATCGGTCCAGTAGTGTGGATTGTCACTGAACATGACGAAGAGGTTCTCGTCATCCTGACGCGAGAGCATGGCGTGGCGTCCGCCGATGCGGCGCGGAAAGAGCGCCATGCCTTTGTTTTGCACGGCTCCACCATTGAGCGTGAGCACGCGAAAGTGCAGGAAGTCCTGCGTCTCGATGAGCTGAGGTAGGATCGCCCGGCCATTGTAGGCGGTGTAGGTGGCGCAGTAGGTGACGGTGCCGTCGTCATCCACAAAACGCACAAAGCGGGCGTCTTCGATGCCGTTGCTCTCATTGTCAGAGACGGGAAAGAGGATGCGCTCGCTGAGAGCGAGCTTGTCGCAGAAGCGCAGCTCGTAATTCGAGTCCGCCAGCCACTGGATGCACTCCAGAGTGCGCTTCGTTTCATGGGACAGCGGCAAACTCTCACGCCTCACGCTGGCGACACGCGCAGCGAGCTCGCTGCGGGTGAACTCCGTGGCGAGGGCATCCATCACGGCGGCGGTGCATTCATTGTCGAAGCCCATCTCGTGCAGCTTGATCATGAAGCGCTTTTTGCGGTAGCCAGGGTTCGGCAGCACCTCCGGCAGGCTCACATAGCGTGAGACGGGCGTGAGCTCGATGTGGCCGTCCGGTGAGATGATGCCTTCGCGGAATTCGATGGAGGAAATGTGCCCTTCACCGGTGGCGCGGAGGCTCATGATGAAGCGTAGGCCTCCAGGGGCCACGCCATTTTGATCCGGGTGCGGCACGATGGAGGGATTGAAAAGTGCGGCGGCCTCCAGCGAGTATTCACCGCTGAAAAGAGCGCCGATAAGGAGTTGTCGCGAGCGGGTGAGGGGCCGCTGTGTGAAGATCTCCGACTGCACTTTGGCAAAGTGGCTCATGAGCACCGGCTCAATGTCGAAATGGCGGCTATCAAAGTCTGCATGCACGGCGGCGAGTTCTTTTTCCACCTCCTCCTCTGTGAGTGCCAGCGCACGGCCGATGATGGTGGAGAGCCGCCTAGCGCTGGAGGGAATGAACGGCCGGATGATCACACGAGCGCTCTCCGGCTGGAGGATGATGTGATGGCGGTGGATAGCGAGGTGACTCATGCGCGGGCGGGTAGGGGGTGCTGCGCAAAGGTCATCTCCGCGAGAGCGAGGTGGAAGGCGAGCGTGGACTCCGCTCCCTGGTTTTCATTCACACGGTCCGGGTGCAGCCCATCGCCGCAGCCGCCCGTGATAGGATCATAAAGCGGCATCGCCAGGTCATTGCGGCCGAGGAACCATTCAAAGGCGCGGCGTGCCTCACGCTCCCAGGTGGCATCTCCCGTGATCTGATGAGCCGCGAGACAGGCAGATATCATGGCCTGCGCCTCGACGGGTTGTTGATCAAAGTGGGCGCGTGCTCCATCGCGAATGCAGAAGCCATTGCTGCCGATGGGGCGGAAGCAGCCGCTCGGCGTCTTTTGAATCGAAACCAGCCAGCGCAGCGATTGCAGCGCGATGTCCTGCATCTCCGCATGGTCCATCGCATGCCCGCTGAGCAGCAGCGCCTGGCTGAGGCGTGCATTGTCATACGTCGCCCCAGGCTCGAACCACGGCCACTCCGTCGTGGCACACTGTTTCCACAGGCGCATCAGATCATGCGTAAGCACCTCGCGTGCGGCCATGGCGGCTCGGTTGTTCGGATTGCCACGAAGATACTCGTGAATGCCCAGCAGGCTGAACGCCCAGGCTCGCGGCGAGGTGAAGGCCTCCACGCGAGCCAGCCCGGCCTCGAACAAGCCCGTGCAGAGCCTTTGCTGCCCGGTGTGGTGTGCATGCACGCTGCCGGTGCCCAGCGCCCAAAGCGCACGACCATGGCTGTCCTCGCTGCCTTCCGGCTCCAGCCATTGGCGGCCAAAGCTCATGAAATTCCGAAAGCCGCCTGTATCGCGATTCAGCGCCGCAGCGAGAAAAGCCAGGTAAGTCGTTGAAAGGCCATTTAAGCTCTCGCCGGGTGGTCGGCCGCCCAAATCATCGAGCAGACAGCACAGGATGAAGGCGCGTGCATTGTCATCCGTGCAGTAGCCGTGATGAAAATCCGGCACCGTGTGCAGCGCATGCTGAAAAATGCCCGTACTATCCGTCATGCGCACCAGGTGGTCCAGCTTGAAGGTGGGCAGACCCTGCTTGTGACCCGACGTCCAGCCTGCAAAGGCCGTGCGAGCCGGTGCGCGGCGTTCTAGGCAGGCCTCGCGAAACGTTTCCAGATAGCACCGCGCCACCGCAGGCCAGATCATCTCACGACCCGCCTGCCACGCGGCTTTTTGCGTGCTCAGAATCAACTCGGGCCGCTCCAGATACTCGCAAACCGCTGCCGCGATGCCTGCGGGCTTTGAAAACGGCACCAGCATGCCTTGACCTTCCGTGAGAAGCTCCTCCGCATGATGATACGGCGTCGAAACGACCGCACGCCCCGCGCCAAACACCTGCGCCAAGGTGCCGGAGGTGATCTGCTCGCGGTTCAGATAGGGCGTCAGGTAAATATCCGTCGCACTCACAAATTCACGCAGATCCGCTGGCGACACATAGCGCTTATCAAAGATCACATGCTCACGCACGCCCAGCTCCTCCGCCAGCCACTCCAAGCTCAGACGATAGCGCTCGCCCTCATGCGCCAGTAGGTGCGGATGCGTGGCTCCCAGAATGATGTACACCACCTCCGGGTGCCGCTGGATGATCTCTGGCAGTGCTTCAATCGCATGCTCGATCCCTTTTCCAGGCCCGATCAGGCCAAAAGTTAAGAGCACCTTCTTGCCCTCCACGCCAAACTGCGCCTTCGCCGTGGAGGAATCCACCAGCGCCACATCCGGGATGCCATGCGGGATCACCGCGATTTTCGATTCCGGCACCGCATACACCTCGCGCAAAATCTCCGCCCCTTTGCGGGCCATCACCACCAGCCGCTCGCTGCGCTGGATCAGCTCATTCATCACCTTGCGCTGCGTCCCATTCGGCTCACGCAGCAGCGTGTGCAGCGTCGTCACCACCGGCATGCGCACTTCTTTGAGCAGCGCCAGCAGATGACTGCCCGCCGCACCACCGTAAATGCCAAACTCATGCTGCACGCACAGCACGTCCGCGTTGTCGAAGTTCAAAAAGTCCGCCGCCCGCCGATACGAGTCGATGTCCTTCTCCTGCAACTCAAAGCGCACTCGCGAAGGATACTCATAGCCTTCCACGCGGTCATTCACCGCCCCCGCATAGCACTCCGCCTCCGGTGCCGCCGCGCTCACCGCTTCGCATAGATCTCGCGTAAAAGTCGCGATCCCACACTGACGGGGAACATAGTCCCCGAGAAAAGCCACCCGCGTCAACGACGGCGCCGTGGTCATAGCCGAACCTTCCGTTGAATTCGCATCCCTCACAGACAGCCTTCACGAACATAAAGCAACCCGTCATTCGTCCGCCACCATGGGGTGAACACCCACCTCATCTCCACAACTCCACGCCGCTGGCATCGCCACCTTCGTGTGGCACTTCGTATTCAGTTGCCTAGGCGCGGATGTGGAGCGAAAAAGGCGGTGGCCTGCAACCGGCCACCACCCTTATGAAATCCAACGACGCCAAAAAAGAGACCAAGAAAGCCCCGCAAAAAACCGCCAAGGAAAAGAAGCTGGCGAAGCAGGAGAAAAAAGCGAAGCGCTGATCACTCAAAGGGCACAAATGGGCTGCTCGGTACTATTTTCAGGTGCTCCCCAAACCGTGGGCTGATGGCAGCCCAGACTTGGCAGATGGCATCTGGGGTTGATGCCTGGCGGTGAGCAGTGATTGTATCTCTGCCTGATGACTCAGGATCATGAGGTGATCACCGCCTGAGATGATGTGGTGGATCGTTTGCCGTGAGATGGGAAACAGAGGGTCCTTATCGCCATGGATCTGGATGATGTCCCGATGGACGGAGGGATTCCTCCAGATGGAGGCTTGCAGACAGGCCCAGCGGATGAACTTCGCATCGGCCATGCGAAACATGGCGAGCGCGAGGCGGCGTGGGCGATTCAAGAGGAACGACGGGAAGGGCATTTTCTGAATCCATCGCCAAGGCATGAAGCGGCTGAGTTGACGCAGGTGGCGGACGAAGGGCTGAAGGTGATGGGAGTCGGTGCAAGAGGACACGAGCGTCACTTTGGCGATGGGCATGAGTGCTGCGATCTCGCAGGAGATCATGCCCCCGAGGGACACCCCAATGAGACTGTCCCCAGGCTGGATGCCATTGTCACGGATGAGCTGATGCGCATAGCCGGAGAAGCTCAGCGTGGGCGTGCTGGGAGCTGGGTAGTCCACCGTGCGGGTTTGAAAGGGGAGCTGATAGTCCGCAAAAAGGTCTGAGGTGGCACCGAGGCCTGGAAGAAGGAAGACGGTCACGTGATGTCTGAATGGGTGGGATTTACTTTCTTAACTCTTCACAGGGGAGGGGATCCGCTGCCATCGGCCCTTGCTTTCGGCCTTGGGGCGGCCTTGAATGAAGACTGTCTCTTTACTCGTGCCCATGCAAATCACCCTCAACGGCGAAAAACGCACTTTTGATAGTCCTCTCACTATCCGCGGCCTGTTGGCTGCTCTCGGTCTCGGGGGGAAGCCGGTGGTGGTGGAGCAAAATCAGGCGGCGCTGCTGCCTCGTGAGCTCGATAGGGCCTCGGTGAGCGAGGGAGATGTGATCGAGGTGGTGCAAATCACCGCGGGAGGCTAGGTGGCCTTTCTCACGCTTGCCTAGCTGGCTGTGACATGGTGTTTGCTGGGTATCATCGAATTCGGCTGGGAAGAGTGCGTGTGGACTTGTCGGAGCCGCTCTCGGCAAACGGACGTTTGCCGCTAGTGTGCCCGGCATGGGTCTGAACTAATAACATGAAACGATGATATCGGAGCTGGTGAGAGCAACCGTAGCTGAACCCAAGCCGAGTGCCGTGAGGCACTCAGGTGAAAGAAGGGCTAGGCAAAACTGCG
>JBEIGR010000050.1:0-16007 GCA_040381795.1 Verrucomicrobiaceae bacterium
GCGCTGCTGCAATTGGCAGGTGTACAATACATCCCTGCACAGGAACAGGAGTAAGAGGTGGTGCAGGAGGTGGCCACATTGCCGCAGTTACCGGAAGGCGTGCATTTGGCGGAGGAGCAGGCATTGCCGTTGCAGCCACAGGTCCATGTACAGCCCGCCCCCTGGCAATGGCTCGTGCTTGAACAACTGACGCAATTATTCCCGCTACAGCCGCAACTCCAGGTGCAGGCGGAGGCATTATTCCCACCACAGCTGGTGGTGGGTGAGGTGCAGGTGACGCAGTTATCCCCGTTGCAGCCGCAAACATAATTGCAGGGCGTGCCATTGCAGAACGGACTGGAGCCACAGCTCACGCAATTATTGCCGCCACAGCCGCAGGCGGTGGTACAAGAGGCGGGGTTTGTCCCCTCACAATGGGAGGCCGAGGTGCAGTTCAGGCAGTCTGTGCCGCCGCAGCCACAGACGAAAACGCAGGGGTTATCCACCCCGCAGTTGGCGGCCTCTGTACAGCGCTCATCAATGCAGAGTTCTCCGCCGCAGAGACATATGTAGATGCCACACTGGGAACGAGGATCACAGGGCGTGTCCGCCGTGCAGCCATTGCAGTCTGGCCCACCACAAGGGCAAACGTAGGTATCGCACGCCACTCCTCCGCAATCAGCGCCCGGCGAGCAATGCTGACAGTAAACACCACCGCAGGAGCAGGAATAGGCAGTGCCATCTCGTGGATTGGTATCGTTATCCAGTATCTCTTGTAGATTGTTGGTGCCGTCTTGATCCCAGTCCGCGTCATGTTCCGTGCCATCGTTTTGCCGCACCAAGGGCTGGCCGTGATCGTCGTAGCCACTCAGACCCGTGTCGAAAGAAAGCATGTCGGTGCCATTGTAATACTCTTCCCGGTTCAGCCACCAGTCGCCATCGGGATCATTGGCGGCATCACTGCGGTCTCCTGGATCAAGGCCATTGGCCTCCTCCCAGACATCTGTCATGCCGTCGAAGTCGGAATCGTATTCGTCACCATAGTCTGCGTTGGGTGAGCTGCCGGTTTGGTATTCCTCCAAGTTCGAGATGCCGTCCGCATCCAGATCCCCGGTGTCATCGGAACCATTGGCTGGATTCAGGCCATAGAGCCTTTCAATATTGTCTGGGATGCCTCCGCCATCGCTGTCACCCAGGAAGATGCGCACCTCAAGGTAGTCGGATGTGCCATCACCATCGGTATCACTGGAAGCGGGATTGATGACTTCAGGAAAACCTGGGAAGGCGATGCTAGCACTGATTTCCTCTTGGTCAGTAAGGCCATCTCCATCGGTATCCGCGTGCAGCGGATTGAGCTGGGGCGTGGCGATGACAATCTCATAGTAGTCGCCGAGGCCATCTCCATCGCTGTCCGATTCTTTGGGGTTGGTTTGGGAGGTGGTGACTTCGTAATCGTCGGTGAGGTTGTCCCCATCCGTGTCCGTGTGGTTGGGATTGGTTTCGAGGAGGTATTCGGTGCCGTCTTGGAGGGTGTCGCTATCGCTGTCGGTGCTGAGGGGGGGTGCTGCCCCAGGAGACTTCTAGGGCATCGTCCAGGCCGTCGCTGTCGGAATCGGTGCTGTTGGGATTTGTGCCGAGGGAGGCCTCCTGGTCATCGGTGAGGGTATCTCCATCGCTATCGGTCGGCGGAGGCGGCGGGGGCTGGCCGTGGACCTCAATGTAATCGCTCTCGCCGTCTCCATCGGTATCGGCTAGGGCGGGATTGAGCGAACCGGCAAGAGTGGCGGCGAGTTCGTCGCCATCCGTAAGGCCATCTCCATCGGTGTCGGCATTTTGCGGGTTCAGTGAGAGGCTGTTTTCAGTGAAATCGGAGACGCCATCGTCATCGCTATCCGCATCGATGGGGGAGCTGCCCCATGAAACCTCGACACCATCTAGGAGGCCGTCGTCATCGGTATCGCTGTCGTTTGGCAAGGTGCCGAGTGAAGCCTCCTGGCTGTCGAGCAGGCCGTCGCCGTCCGAATCGGTGGTGTCCGGCGGCGGTGGCTCAGGGGTGGGGATGCCGTAGTAGGCATTGTAATCGCTGATGCCATCGCTGTCGGTATCGGAGAGGACGGGGCTGTAGGAGGAGCCGAGGCTAATCTCCAGGCCATCACCGAGGCCGTCGCCATCGCTGTCGGCATTGCGGGGATTGGTGCCAGCACTGATCTCATCGGCATTGGTCACGCCGTCGCTGTCTGGATCGGCGGTGGCGAGGCTGTCTCCGCTGAAGTCCTCGAAATCGGTCCAGCCGTTGTCATCGCTATCAAGGTCGAGAGGGTTGGTGTAGGTGGTGAGCAGCTCATCGCTATCGGTGATGCCATCGGCATCGGTATCGGGATTGTAGCGATCCGTGCCAATGAAGTCCTCATACCAATTGGGGAGCTGGTCGAAATCACTGTGGCCGAGATTTGGGCCGGACTCCGGCTCCTGGCCGTCTCCGTCCCAAACGGGCTGATTCTGCCAAACGGCAGGCGGCTCGGCGGAAGCGGCATCCGGCTCGTAACGCGCTCCAAGAAGCACAGGAGCGGTCATCCAATGCAGCATGGCAAAGATTTGAAGCCAAGCGATCCAGCGGTGCCGACGGAACTTCCTCAAAGAAAATAGCGTCTTGCCACGCAGAGTCGGGGAGCCGGAAGAGGGCATGGCAGGGAGGAAGTCCATGGCTATTTTTTGAAATTCGGAACGGTTTTATCAAAAACGGAGCCGTTGGAACAGAGAAAAGTTCTTAGCCAACCTTCATCGGACCTGACTTTGGCGCTTATGTCATCGTCTGAGGAACCCCTCACAATCCACGCGGCGCCATCGAGTAGAGGCCGATGGTCACATCATAGGCATCGTAAGCGGCCATGCGCTTGAGTTCGTGCCCCGCACCCCAGGAATCGGTGAAGAGGATGTGAGTGATTTGGTTGTTCTCCATCTTGTAGCCGATGATCATGCGCATGTGGCCGCCACGAGTCTGCCCGGCTCCGGGCAGGGGCGGCTCCTCGTCGGCGCGGCCCAGCTCCAGTGCCCACAGCAGTGGCACGCCCTTGTTTACATACTCTTTGACGAGGCTGTTGAATTCTTTGTCTGATACGCGGCGCTTCCCGCTGCTGCCAGAGTAATACTGCTCGGGATTCACCAGCGGCTTGAAACTCACTTTGAAGCGTCCGTCGATCTTCGCGAGACTCTTCTGCATGCCGAAGACGTTCGCGCCGCTGTCCGCATCGACCTGCACGAGCTGCGCCATCTCATGCTGATCGCAGGGGATGCGCATGTACTCAAAGAGGCGCTGGCAGCTTGCCGCCACGCAGTAGCCTTTCTGGCCCTGATCCACCATCGGCACGCCACTGATGTAAACCTCGCCGTCCGGCTTCTTTGTCACACGTTTCACGAGCTCCATGCTCTGTACACCTGTGACCATTTTTCCCATCGTGTAATCCGTCTGCCCGGGGGCGGCCAGTCTCAGCCGCAGGAATTCTGGTTTGATGACCTTCCCGGGCACCTGGTACTCGTTGTATTCGAGCAAGGCCGTCGCCATTGGCGAGGTCCACATCCATCCAGAGACAGGCAGCGCGGCATTGGTGGACATGAGCTGGCGCTTCGGTGCCACCTTCAGCACTTGGCCGAGGTTCTGGCCGATGGTTTTGAAGATGCGGTCGAATTCCTTGACCTCGATATCGCCGCTATCACCTCGATTGTAGAAGGAGATCGTCGATTTGGAGGCCTTCCCGTTCACGAACTCCACCACGGCCTCCTCCACCTTGATCGAGCCAGCGAACATGCTGAGCTTCGTCTCCATATTGGAGAACATCTGCCGCGAAAAGCGGGCGCGAGACTTCTCCGCGTTCATCCACTCAAACTGCGGCGGCTTTTTCTGTGCCTTCGGGTCCGCCGCTTTCGACGTGTAGAGTTGGCCAAAGGCGTCGGCGGAGGTGCTCCAGAGCGTCGAGAAGCTCAGCAGGGCGTCGAGATTGGCGGCGAGAGGCTCGGTGGGGCCATCGGGGGCGAAGCCGCGAGGGCGGACAATCCAAAGGCTGACGAAACGGTCGATCGCCCGGGTGATGAACACCCGGCATGTCTTGGTCTCCCAATTATGCCCGACCGGCTCTTGTTCACGGTTGATCAGACGAGTGTGGGGTGTCTTCAACGCCGCGTCCAGTTTGTCACACAAGGCCTGCTCGACCTCCTGAGTGAAGTAATCCTTGTCGAGTTCCATCAGAAATCCACGGGGCTCGCCCACCATGACATGCAGGGCTTCGATGGCGATGCTGCCATTGAAAAGGCTCATGGTGTATTTCAGATCAAAGGAACCATTTCGAAACACGGCTCTGCGCTGCTCGTTCGGGTCGTCATACCAGATCTTTTTCCCAGAGGACTCGACTTGGGATTTGAAAATCGTGCCGAGGTTGTCCGCAGTCACTTTGAACGGATCATCCCATTGGATCAGCACATCCATATCGAGAGGGACAAGGTTGGATGGATCCGGTGTCTGGCCTGCCAGATTTCCCTGCCCGATGTAAACCGTGAGAACAGAAGTGAGGAGGCCGAGAAGATGTTTCATTCGCGCTTTTAGCAGGAAAGCGGCGGGCGTGTCAACTTCGTCGCAGACGGCGTTTGGCCTCGCGAATAAAGAAGCCTTTCGCATGGTAGCGTTGAGAGACGAATTTAGGCAAAAATGTCCATCACCGCTTTGCCTTTGCCGTCTTCGGTGACGTAGAAGGGGCGGCCTTCGATATCGAATTCGGTCTTCGGGCTGATGCCCATCGCCGTCATGATGGTGGCGTGCAGGTCCATGACGCTGACGGGGTTCTTGGTGGCGATGAGCGGGCGTTCGTCGGCCGTTTCGCCATAAACGAAGCCTTTCTTCACACCACCACCAAAGGTCATGACGCTGGTGCCGCCGGTGAAATGGCGATGTAAGCCGTAGTGCTGCGCTTCGCTGATGGTTTCGACTTTGAAGGTGGCCTGATCGCTCGCGGTCGAGCCGGGTTTGCCCTCGATGAGCGCATCGCGGCTGAACTCGCTGGCGATGACGATGAGCGTGCGGTCGAGCAGGCCTTTCTTTTCCAAATCGAGCACGAGTTGGGCGATGGGGGCGTCGATTTCTTTGTGCAGGCCGTCCACGGTGTCATGGCCGCTCTTGTGCGTGTCCCACTGAAAGAAGGGCACATACTCCGTGGTGACCTCGACAAAGCGGACGCCAGCCTCGACGAGACGACGTGCGAGCAGGCAGCCGCGGCCGAAGCGGCCGGTGTCGTATTTTTTGCGGCTCTCTTCAGGTTCGAGCGTGATGTCGAAGGCCTCGCGCTCTTTCGCGCTGAGCAGGCGGTAGGCGTTGTCCATGCTGCGGAGCATGGACTGCTGCTGGTAGTCGCTCATGAAGTCACGCTGCGGACTTTGATCGACGAGTTTGCGGAAGAGGCGGTCGCGATTGGCGAAACGGTTCGCGTCCATGCCCTTCGGCGGCTTCACGGACTGCGCGGCGTCCTCAGGGAAGGGGAGATTCATCGGGCCGAACTCGCTGCCGAAGAATCCGGCGGTGGTGAAGGCTTTCAGCTCCTCGCTTTCGCCCACGCCTTCCAGCCGCTGGCCGATGTTGATGAAGGCGGGCATCACGGGATTCCGTGGGCCGAGCACTTTGGCCATCCATGAGCCGATGTGCGGGCAGGCGACTGTTTGCGGCGGCACGTAGCCGGTGTGCCAGTGATATTGATGGCGCGAGTGCAAAATGCTGCCGAGATCCGGCTGCACCGCGCTGCGGATGAGGGTGCCGCGGTCCATGATCTTCGCGATGTTTTCGAGGCCCTGGCAGATTTTCAGGCCATCGACCGCTGTGTCGATCGCAGGGAAGGTCGAGAGCATCTTTTTGACTTCGAGACCCTTCTCGAAAGGCGAGTAGCGCTTTGGGTCAAAGGTATCCGGCGCAGCCATGCCACCCGCCATCCACAAAAGAATGCACGCATCGGCCTTGGCGGGCGGTTGGGTGACTTTTTCGCCCGTTTTCGCCCAGATGGCCCGCGGCTCGCCCGTCATCCACGCGGCGGTGGAGGCGGCGGCGAGCTTTTTGAGGAAATCGCGGCGGACGAGGTGTTCGGGGAGGCTGGGATCGAGATCGGTCATGGCGGGGCTACAACGCATCAGACATCACTTAACTGGCGGCTTTTTCGTTTTCCACATGGCAGAGACGAGCTTGTGAAGGGCGTCGGCCATGCTTGCATCGCCACCATGCGTTTCGCCAACCGGCCCATGTTTTACCTCATTCTCCTGCTCGTCCTCACGGCCGTGGTTCTCACCGCCTACGTCATCTGGCGGCTGCCTGAGGCTGAGCAGCTCAGCCGGTCGAAGAAGAAGTGGGCACCGCCTGCGTTACCTGCTTCTCGACCATGAAATCCCTCCTCGCCCTTCTCCTGCTCTCTGCGGCTGCTTTGGCCCGTCAGCCGAATGTGATCCTCATCCTGGCGGATGACCTCGGGCGTGGCGATCTCGGCTGCTACGGCCAGAAACACATCCACACGCCGCACCTCGATCGCATGGCGGCGGAGGGCATGAAGCTCATGGATCACTACAGCGGCAATGCTGTGTGCGCTCCCTCGCGATGCGTTTTGATGACCGGCTATCATCCTGGGCATGCTTTCATCCGCGACAACCGTCAGGCCGATAATGCCAAGGGGCTTCCCAAGATGGGCAAACCGGAGCACGAAGGCCAGTTTCCCATTCCCGATGCCACGGTGACCATGCCGGAGGCCTTCAAAGCCGCAGGTTATGTCACCGGCGGCTTTGGCAAATGGGGCCTCGGAGGGCCTGGCAGCAACGGTGAGCCTTTGAAGCAGGGTTTTGACCGCTGGTTCGGCTACAACTGCCAGGGAGTGGCACACAATTTTTATCCCACCTACCTCTGGGACAACGACAAGACCATCGAGTTGAAGAATCCGCCGTTCCCTTCCAACGACAAACTGAAGCCCGACGAGGACCCCACGAAGCCGGAGAGCTACCGGCGCTTCCAGGGCACCGAATACAGCGCCGATCTCATCGCCGAGCAGGCACTCAAATTCGCCCGCGACAACAAAGACCACCCCTTCTTCCTCTACTGGCCCACCACCGTGCCGCATCTGGCCATGCAAGTGCCTGATGACTCCGTGGCGGAGTATGCCGGGCAGTTTGAGGAGACGCCCTATCCCGGTGGCAAAGGCTACCTGCCGCATTTCAAGCCGCGGGCAGGTTACGCCGCCATGGTCACCCGCATGGACCGTGAGATCGGCAAGATGATGACTCTCATCGCCGAACTCGGCCTCGATGAGGACACCATCTTCACCTTCATCAGCGACAACGGCTCGCTCAACGGCACCCATCAGGGCCTCGGTGGGGTGGACGCGGCCTTCTTCAACAGCAGCAGCGGCCTACGCGATGGCAAAGGCACGCTCTACGAAGGCGGCATCCGTTCACCCGGCATCCTGCGCTGGAAGGGCAAGGTGAAGCCCGGCAACACCAGCCAAGCCATCACCGGCTTTGAAGATTGGATGCCCACCCTGCTCGATCTCTGCGGTTTGAAGGGCAAAACACCCGCTGGCATCGACGGCACCAGCTTTGCCAGCGTCCTGCATGGCGAGAGCCAAAACGGGCGCGAGTTCCTCTACCGCGAATTCACCGGTTACGGCGGCCAGCAGTGTGTCAGGCTCGGAAAGTGGAAATACCTCCGCACCGGCCTCAGCGGTGGAAAGGCCAAAAAGGCCGCGAAAAACTCCGAGGAGCTCTACGACCTCGAAAAAGATCCCGCCGAGACCACCAATCTTCTCGCCAAGCATCCCGAGGTCGTCACGCAGATGAAGGTCATCGCCGCCCGCGAGCATCAAAACAGCGTGGATTTCAAGTTTCCGGCTCTCGACCAGTGAGTAGCGTCCGCTCATGAATTGGTATCTCAACAACGCCGGTGCCGCCGAAGGCCCTTACGATGACGCCGTGATGACGGAAATGGCCCGCGATCAAAAAATCGCTTCGGACAGTCTCGTCTGGCACGCAGGCCTCGATGCCTGGGGCAGCATCGCTGCTCTCGCTCCTTCGTGGTGGGGGGCAGTTCTGCCTCAGCCAGCCCTGGAAGCCCGGCCAAAGAAAGTCGTCATCGACCGGCAGCCGCTCGCGGCATCGCCTGAGCCGGCCGCCAAGCGCCGTCTCGCCGCTCCAGTGGCACCGAGCGAGGACACCGAGGCCAAAAACGAAGGTGGTGGCCTGCTCAAAAAACTCTTCGGCTTCGGCAAAAAGAAGAAGAGTTCGTAGTTCGGGCTTCAGCCCGTGTTTGGGAGCTTTGTGGCGTGCTAAAGCCCCAAACTACGAACGGATCTTCTCCAGATGCGCCGCGCTTTCTTTCCACTCGACCTCGTGCGGCAGGCGCTTTGACAAAGCCGCCAGTGCAGCAGTCACACCCGCAGCCTCGCCCATCGCCACGGAATTGCCCGTCACGCGGTAGCTTGCATGCGCGATGAAATCGCCGCTGATATTTCGTCCCGCCATCATGAGGCCATCGACATCTTTGGCGATCAGCGCCCGCAGCGGGATGTCGTAGGGCTTCGTCTTGATACCCGCATTGTGATAAGCGGCCTTCTTGTTGTTCTCCGCACTCAGGGCGTGGATGTCCACGCTGAAGGTCGCTCGCACCACCGCATCGTCGTAACGGGCGCCGGCGATGACATCGTCCTTATTCACCACATAACGCCCCGCAATGCGCCTACCATCCCGCACACCGATTTGCTCGGCGGTGGCGGCGATTTGCAGGCCCTCCCATGGTCCGCCCAGCTTGCGCAGGCCGTTCACGATCTTGTGCATCTCAGCCCGCGCCTGCACCGTGGCCTCGGTGATCTTCGCGGCATCGAAACAAGGCACGCCATACTGATGATTCATCATCACCAGCAGCAGATTGTCGCGCACCTGAAACAAGGTCGGCTTTGAATAGGAGGGAAAGTGCCCGGTGCGCTGGATTTCCTTCAGCAGTGCATCCTTGGCGAGGCCATCCGCCTTGCTCGGGTCCGACTTGTGAATGAAAACCGCGAGCGCTTCCGCATCCTGGCAAACCAGCAGCGCATTCAGCGACATCGGCTGGCAGGGGCAGGAATCCGACTCGCCATACTCGAAAGCGCATCCAGCCAGCGCTCCCAGATCGCCATCGCCCGTCGTATCGATGAAAACCGGCGCACGCCAGGCCTGGCGGCCGCTTTTGGACTCGGTGACGATGGTGGTGAGTCGTTTCCCCTCGCGATACGCGGCGCTCACACGGGTGTGGAGCTGGAATTTCACGCCCGCCTCCACAAACATCTCCTCCAGCAGCACTTTCATACCCTCCGGCTCATAGCAGACGCTTCCTTTGCTCGTGCCTCGACGCATGTCACGCTCGTCGAGGCGCTTGAGCAGCTCTTGATTGAAGCCCGGCTTGTCGAAATCCAGCAAATAGCCCAGCAGCCCGGCCGTCCACACGCCGCCGAGACATCCACGCCATTCAAACACACGCACCTTCGCTCCCGCCCGTGCCGCCGTGATCGCCGCCGCGATGCCCGCAGGTCCGGCGCCGCACACGATGACGTCCACATCCTCCACCAGCGGTAAATCGCGTGCGTCTTCATGAAACTGGCCTGCGATGGCCTTCTCCACCTGCTGGGCATTCATCACGCCCGGCGTGACGAGAGCACCGGAAAAAGCGGCGCGGAGGAAGGAACGGCGTTTCAGGTCGTTGGTGGTCGGTGTGTGCATGATGTCAGAAGACGACCTCAGACACGCTTGTCTGTCGATGCGTTTTTTCCTCCTCATCGCGCTCGGAGCGCCCCTTTTCGCGAAACCACCTTCCATTGAGGAGGGCAGGGCACATTGGGCATTTCAGCCTTTGAGCACCGCAAAGCCGCCCGCCGTGAAAAACACCGCCTGGCCGAAAAATGACCTCGACCGTTTCGTCCTGGCCACGTTGGAGAAAAACGACCTCTCACCCGCTCCCGAAACCGATCCCGCCACGCTCATCCGCCGAGTCACACTCGATCTCACCGGCCTGCTACCGACGCCGGAGGAGGTTTCATCTTTTATTTTTGATCCTTCATCGTTTGAATCGCTCATCGACCGCCTCCTCCAAAGCCCCCGCTACGGCGAACGCTGGGGCCGTCACTGGCTCGATCTCGCTCGCTATGCCGATACCGGCGGCACGCACAACGACCTCGATCGTCCGCACGCTTGGAAGTATCGCGATTACGTCATCCGCAGCTTCAACGACGACAAACCGTATGCTCGTTTCGTGGCCGAGCAGCTCGCTGGAGATGAGATCGAAGGCGCGAATGAGGAGACGCTCATCGCGACCGGCTTTGGTCGGAATGGCACGAGCAACGACGACAACATGGGCAAGAACGATGACGCGCTCGCCCAATACCGTGCTGACCAACTCGACGATGTCATTTCCACCACGAGCAGCGTCTTCCTCGGCCTCACGCTCGGCTGCGCCCGCTGTCACGATCACAAAACCGATCCGCTGCTGCAACGCGACTACTACAGCCTGCTCGCCATCTTCCACGGCACCGAAAAATATGGCCTCGTCCCCGGCACGCAGGACAAAAACGACAAGCGTGTGAAGATTGACGAGACCGCCAAGGTCCACGCCCTCATCGAAACAAGCCCGCAAGTGCCGCCCACTCGCATCATGCTTCGCGGCAGCGCCTTGAATCTCGGCGAGGAAGTCCCGCCCGCCGTTCCCACGATCTTCAAGCCTCACTCGTTTCCCTCACCGAGCTCTAAAACCTCCCTGCGTCGCAAAACGCTCGCGGAATGGATCACCGCACCAGACAACGCGCTCGCCTGGCGGGTCATCGCCAACCGCCTTTGGCAGCATCACTTCGGCCAGGGCCTCGTCGCCAGCCCCAGCAATTTCGGCTTCACCGGCTCCAAACCCACGCACCCCGAAGTGCTCGACTATCTCGCGAGTAAGCTCATTGCGAATGGCGGACGTTTCAAAGCCATCCACAAGCTCATCCTGATGTCAGCGACGTATCGGCAGCGTAGAACGAGTTTTCCAACTCGTTCAGAACCCGGACTGGAAAGTCCGGGCTACGGTCTCCAGCGCATGGAAGCCGAGGTGCTGCGCGATTGCATCCTGCAAGCCAGCGGCAATCTGAACGAGAAACGCGGCGGCCCCGGCATCAAACCGCGACTTCGCGCTGATCTGCTACCCACCAGCCAGCGCAACAAATGGCCACTACTGAAAACCGAAGGCCCCGAGCAATGGCGGCGCAGCGTGTACATCTATCAAAAGCGCCAGCTCCTCATGCCGATGATGGAACTCTTCGACGCCCCCACCACCACCGACTCCTGCGCCGCCCGACTCGAAAGCACCGTGCCCACGCAGGCGCTCGTGCTCATGAACGACGAGTTCGTCGAGGAACAAGCCGCTCACCTCGCCAAGCGAGCCGCTTCAGACTCGCTCGACACCACCCTCAAACGAATGTTCATGCTCACGCTCGGCCACGAGCCTTCAGCGGAACGTTTGCAGCAGTCTCTCGACTTCGTGAAAGCCCGCGAAGCCGCCTCCAGCCGCGAACAAGCCCTCACCGATCTCGCCCATGTGCTCTTCAACAGCAGCGAGTTCGTTTATATCCGATAATGAAACTCCACCTTCTGCTCACTGGCTGTCTCATTTCGCTCGTCTCGGCCTTCGCGGAGACGCAGACGGAGATCGAATACGCCCGCGTCGATGACTTGCCGTTGCTGCTCGATCTGCACCGGCCCTCCGGCGTGAAGCATCCGCCGCTGATCGTGTATGTTCATGGCGGTGCCTGGCGTGCCGGCTCGAAGAGCGATGTGCCGATCGCGGGACTCCTCGAACATGGCTTTGCCATCGCGAGCGTGGATTACCGACTCTCCACGCAGGCGCGGTTTCCGGCGCAGATTCATGACATCAAGGCGGCCATCCGTTTTCTGCGTGGCAAAGCCTCGCTCTTTGATCTGAACACGGAATCCATCGCCATCATCGGTTCGTCTGCAGGTGGGCATTTGGCGGCGCTCGTGGGGGTGACGAATGGCCACAAAGCTCTCGAAGGCCACATCGGTGATCATCTGGATCAAAGCAGCGAGGTCGCCGCCATCGTGAGCTTCTACGGTGCGTCCAATTTGCAGTCCATCCTCGGTCAGAGCACGGAGTTTGGTCTCACGGTGCGCATTCCCGCATTGAAATTGCTACTCGGTGATGTGCCGGCGAAGGCGCCCGCGTTGGCAAAACTCGCCAGCCCGGTCGCCCATCTCGATAAGGCTGATCCGCCGCTGCTTCTTCTGCATGGCGATGCCGATCCGCAGATGCCGCATGCGCAATCCACCGAGCTGGCTAAGGCTTACCAAGCCTCAGTGAAACTCATCACGCTGCCCGGCTCGAAGCACGGCGGGCCGGAGTTTTACGACGAAGGCCGCCTGAAGGTCGTGGCGGCGTTTTTGCGGCAGGCGCTTACTTCACGGTGAAAGGCAGGGTGATCTGCTTCGGTGCTTTGCCATCCGGTGCCTCCCAGCGCAGGACCTCGGTGCCGGGTTTGTCTGGCTGAGCCACATCGAGTTTGTAGATTCGGATTTGCACAGCCGTCTTTCCATTCTCGGGCGTGGGCACGGGTGTCATGCGCAGCGTGATCTCGTTCTGGCCGGTTACGAGGCCGCCGATGACCACCTGTTGGTCGAGAGCGTCTTCCACCGGGGTGTAGTCAAAGCCATTCATGAGCACCTGCGTGTCGTAGCCAAAGGATTGCAGCTTGTAGCCGCCTTTAAATTCCGGCACACGGCACAGCGGCGGCGGAGGTGGCATGGTGCCTGGCGGGGTGAACTCCGGCGTATCGAGGAAATCAGTCTTCTTGCCTGATTGCAGTGCTTTGAGCACCTCTGGCGCGGTATCGAGATTCGTGAAGCGGTTGCTGTCATACTTCCAGCCGCCGTTTTCGAAGCCGAACTTCAATTTCAGCACCGTGTCCTTCAAAAGATTGCGATCCTGGCCGAGGTCCACCTTGCCGAAATACACGAGATGAGCGGTTTTGCCCACGGCTTCGGCTTCGAGCAGGCGCAAGCCGTCGAGGCTCGGTGGATCGCCCGCCGTGGCAAAGACCTGATCGGGAAAGGCCTGCTTCTCACTCACGAGTTGGTTCCGCGTCACCACCTGGCGGTATTGCGTGATGGCACCGGCCCACCCACGCGCATCTTTGCGCATCATCGCATCCCGCCAGTGGCCGTAGGCGTTCAAGAGCGCGGTGGCGAGTTCAGGCCCGGCGGATTGAGCCGGGACAGGGGAGGGCAGGCTGGCGAGGAGGCCGGCGGCGAGAAGCACAAGAGGTCGGAGCGTCATATCGGCTGCCATCTTGGCCTAATTCTTCCGAACTCAACCGCAAAACCCGCATCCATCTGGATGAATCGTGCGTGTGTATTTGCCTCCGCGGGAAGGAAACCATTTGCCGTTCTCATAATTCTCTCAAACCTCGCCCGTCACAAACCCACCCATGGAAGGACACCCTCGCACACCCCCGATAGATCGAGGTCGGGAACTGCTCAAGACCGCTCGTGAAGAGATCTTCAAGAGCGTGAATGGTGTTGACTTGCCCGTGTATATTTGGGAGCCGGATGCGGACAAGGCCCCGCCTTATCCGAAGTCGGTGGCCGCCTTCTTTTTCAGCAGTGGCTGGGACAATGGCCAGATCGCCCAGTTTGCGCCGCACTGCGTTTATTTCGCCTCGCGTGGCATGATGACGATGTGCTTTGATTACCGCGTGAGTGCCCGCCATCCCGGCGCGGGTCCGCTGCAAGCCATGGCGGATACCCGCTCGGCCATTCGCTGGATTCGCATGAATGCCGTCGAGCTCGGCGTGAACCCTGGCAAGATCATCGGCGTGGGCGGCTCCGGCGGCGGCCATGCCATCGCCTCAGCGGCGGTCTTGAACGGCTTCGATGATCCCTCCGATGTCACCGATTGCAGCCCGGTGCCGAATGCCGTCGTGCTCTTCAATCCGGTGATCGATACCTGGTCACGCTATGCACCCTACCAGGATCGCTGGCCGGATAGCGCCTCCCGCAAGGCCGCCGATCTCATCCGTGGCATCAAGGCCGGCTTCCCACCGATGCTCATCATGCATGGCACCGAGGACCGCGTGGTGCCATTCGACGGCAGCTACACCTTTGCCCGCAAGTCCTCGAAGAAGAAGAACATCTGCCGCCTCATCGAGTTCGATGGCAAGGGCCACGGCTTCTTCAATTTCAACCTCTCCTTCGAGATGTATGAGGCCACGCTGATGGCCATGGACGAGTTCTTCGTCGAGTTGGGCTTCATCGAGCCCGATCCGAATGCCGGCCTCGGCCGCGACGAATCCCTGTAAATCAGGGAATGACGAATTTCAGAATGACGTATGACGAAAACTTGTCTCCACGTCGTTTCGTCCATCGAAGATAGATGCTGACCGTCTTCATCCGCCCCTTTCTCCTTCCAACCATGCTCCGCACCCTTCTCACCTCCCTACTGCTCACCACGGTCGCTTTCGCCGGCTGGCCGCAAGACGCCTCTGATCTCAAGCCGGACCCGAAGGCCATCTTTGGCTCCTTGGAGAACGGACTTCGCTACCTCGTGCTGCCGCATGACGAGCCACCTGGGCGTGCCAGCATCCGTCTTTACATGGATGTGGGCTCGCTGATGGAAGAAGACGATCAGCAGGGTATGGCGCACTTTTTGGAACACATGGCCTTCAACGGCACCCGCACCTTCAAAGGTGGTGAAGATGGCGACATGGTGAAGTTCTTCCAGCGCCTCGGCATGGGTTTCGGTGCGGATACGAACGCCCACACCTCCTTCAAGGAGACCGTGTACATGCTCGAACTGCCCGAGGTGAATGCCAAATACCTCGACGACGGCCTGCGCCTCTTCCGCGATGACCTCGACGGCATGCTGCTCAAGGCCGACGAGATCGACAAAGAGCGCGGCATCATCCTGAGCGAAAAGCTCTCCCGTGATAGCGTCGATTATCGCACCATGCTCGAAGGCTATAAATTCGCCCTGCCGGAGTCGCTGCTGCCGGAGCGTCTGCCCATCGGCATCGAGAGCACGCTCAAGTCGATGTCCCGCCAGCGCTTCGTGGACTTCTACGGCAAATGGTATGCACCCCAGCGTGCCACCGTCGTCGCTGTCGGCGATTTCAAAGACACCGCCGCCGTCATCGCCGCGATCAAAAAGCACTTCGAGTCCGCCAAGGCCGCTCCTGAGGTGAAAGACCCCTCGCTCGGCAAAATCTCCACCGGCCACGGCGTCATCGCCAAACTGCATACTGAGATGGAATCGCAGGCTCTCACGATCTCCGTCGAGCGCCTTCGCCAGGCCGGGAACAAGCCGGACACCACCGAGGAACGCCGCAAAAACCTCGTCCGCATCCTCGCCGATAGCATGATCAACCAGCGCCTCTCCAAGATCGCCAAAGCCGAAGGCGCTCCCATCATCGGTGCGGAGGCTTACAGCTACGAGCAGTTCGATTTCGTCTTCACCAGCGGCATCCAGGCCCAGTGCGATCCGAAGAACTGGCAGCCCGCCCTCGCCTTGATCGAAACGGAGATCCGCCGCGCCCTTCAGCATGGCTTCACCGATGCCGAATTCGCCGAAGTGAAGGCCTCTACGCTCAAAGGAGCCAAACTCCGCGCCGATCAGGCGGATACCCGCAAGTCCCGCGAACTCGCCAGCGGCCTCGTCAGCCAGATCGCCGCGAAAAAAGTCTTCACCCATCCGAAGGACGACCTCGTCCGCGTCGCGAAAGTGCTCGCCACCTTGAAGAAAGAGGACAGCCACGCCGCCCTCGTCGCTGATTGGAAAGGCGATGACATCCAGATCTTCCTCGGCGGCAATCTGAAGCTCGATGGCGATGCCTCGAAGCAGATCACCGAGGTTTACAAAGCCAGCGCCGCCAAGCGCGTCGAGGCTCCCGCGAAGGAAGAGACCGCCACCTTTGCCTACACCGATTTCGGCCCCGCTGGCAAAGTCGCCTCCC
>JBEIGR010000051.1:0-15744 GCA_040381795.1 Verrucomicrobiaceae bacterium
CGCGCGAAAAGACTGCTTAACGCAATGAGTTTAGGCCGCTCACTCCATAGGCTGCCAAATGAGCAGCCCGCGGCGCTTGAGTCACGAATTGCGCAACCATCTCCACGAGCATCCGTTTACGATGCCTCGCATGGAAACCCGCCCCGCCTCTGACCGCCGCCATGATCTGGATGCTTTGCGGGCGTTTGCGATGCTGCTGGGGATCGCGCTGCATGTGGCGCTGTCTTTTGCGGGAGGGCCGTGGATGGTGCAGGATTCACGGACGAGCGGGGTGTTTCATGTGCTGATCAGCGCGGTGCATGGCTTTCGCATGCCGCTGTTCTTTGTGCTGAGTGGCTTCTTTACGGCGATGCTCTGGCGGCGGCGCGGGCTGAGGGCGCTGGTGAAGCATCGCTTCAAACGCGTCTTCCTGCCGCTGGTGCTCGGCACGATCACGCTGGTGCCGCTGATGCATGTCATCGGCGGCTTCGCGGCGGCATCCGGGATGAAAAAGGCCTCGCAAGGCCGGATGACGATCTGGAAGGCCTGCGTCGCTGGCGATCATAAGGAGGTGGCGGGTTTCATTGATTCGGGAAAAGCCGATTTGAATGCGGCTGATCCCGCGCTGGGCATGACGCCGCTAAGTTACGCGGCGCTCTTTGGGCATGAGAACGTCGTCGAGCTGCTGCTGGATCGCGGTGCGAAGGTGAATCAGCCCAACCGAGATGGCGGCACGGCGCTGCATTCGGCGGCTTTTCTGGGTCGGGTGAAGATCGTGAGCCGGCTGCTGAAGGCGGGGGCGGATGGCACGGTGAAAAACGAGCGCGGTGAATCGCCGCTCGATGCCACGCAGGCGGATGAGAACATCACGCGCTTCATCACGCAGGCGATGAAGATCACGGTGGAGGAGGGAATGCTCACCACAAACCGCGAGGAGGTGCGGAAGATGCTGGGCGGTGAGTCTGGAGAAGTGAAGAAGAGGCCGCTGCTGGGTGTGTGGCTGTTTTTGACGCGGTTTCCGCTCTTCAGTCATCTTTGGTTTCTTTGGTTCCTGTGCTGGATGGTGGCCGGATTCACGGTCTGTGCCTGGATCGCGAAACGAATCGGCTGGAGGTCCAAACCACGCCCGTGGGTGACTTCATCGCTTCGATACATTTGGCTGGTGCCGCTGACGCTGATCCCGGCGTGGTTCATGGGCGGTGCGGTGCCAAATTTTGGCCCGGAGACTTCCTCCAGTATTCTGCCGCCGCTGCATCTGCTGGCTTACTAAGCGGTGTTTTTCGGTTTTGGGGTGCTTTACTTTGATAGCGAAGACGAAAGCGGATGCTTGGGAAGGCGCTTGAGGTTCACGCTGCCTCTCGCTCTGCTCATCCTGTATCCGACTGGCTATGCGGTGACCTATGGCGGGCCAAAGCTGCGCTTCATCGCGGTGCTGCTGCAGGTGATTTACGTCTGGATGATGAGCGCGGCGATGATGGGCCTGTTTCGCCGCTTCGTGGCGCAGGAGCATGGATGGATTCGTTATCTGTCCGATGCGTCCTACTGGATGTATCTGGCGCATCTGCCGCTGGTGCTCGCTGCTCAGGTGATGGTGCGTGACTGGGCTCTGCCCTCCGGCGTGAAGTTCACCCTCATCTGCGGCGGTGTGTTCGCGGTGCTGCTGGTGAGCTACGAGTATCTCGTGCGTTACACTTGGATCGGGGCGCTTTTGAACGGGCGGAAGGTGCGGCGAACGGACTGAAGCAGGCGGACGCGGTCAGCTCATCTTGCGGAGCAAGATGGATACGGTGCTGGCGCATTCTTCGCGACCTAGCCTCACGCAAACACCTCCATCACCGGCTTGCCTTTATCGCCGACGGTGAAGGGGCGGTTGGTGGGGGACATGACGACTTCATCGACGGGCAGGCCGAGGCTCCAGCCGATGGTGCTGAGGAAATCCTGGGCGCTGGTTTGCTTATCGGCCACGGCATTGCCTTCTTTGTCGCTCGAACCGTAAACGAAGCCGCCTTTCACGCCGCCACCGGCGAGCAAGGTGGAGAAGACCTTCGGATGATGATCGCGGCCAGCATTGCCATTGATCTTGGGGCCGCGGCCGAACTCGGAGCAGAGCACGACGAGCGTGGTGGCGAGCAGGCCACGCTGAGAGAGGTCTTCGAGGAGGGCGGAAAGGGCCACGTCGAGTTCCGCGCCGTGCTCTTCGAGGCCTTCTTCGATGTTGTTGTGCATGTCCCAGCCGCCTTTGGCCACTTCAATGTAGCGGATGCCTTTTTCCACAAGACGACGAGCAAGCAGGCAGCCCTGGCCGAATTTGTTGTCGCCATATTTCGCTCTCAGCTCGGAAGGTTCGTCATCGAGGCGGAAGGCTTCGAGATCCGTGCTGGACATGATGGAGACCGTTTTCTCGTAGAACTCGGTGTAGCTCTTCACGCCGGCTGTTTGGAAGCGCTCGCGGAAGCCCGCGTCGAGCTTGTCGAGCATGGCGAGGCGCTTCTGCATCACGTCGGCACCCGCATCGCTCTGCGAATACTGCAAACCGGCCTCGGGATCGAGGATGGGCAGCGGCGAGTAGCTGGCGGGGAAGAACCCATTTCCGGCATTCGGTTGGCGGTTCACGCACACACTGGAGGGAAGGGTCTTGTGGCTCGGCCCGAGGAAGTTCTGTGCCCAGGCACCAATGTTCGGATGCTGGATGGTGCCGCGCTGCTCGTAGCCGCTGCGGATCAAATACTGCCCGCTGGCATGCACGCCGGTTTTTGAAGTCATGCTGCGGATGATGGAAATCTTGTCCGCCTGCTTGGCGAGGTTTTGCATCGTGCCGCCGAGCTGGAAGCCCGCTTTCGTCGAAACCGGCTTCACCGGTCCCTGCGTGCTTCCTTCCTTCGGATCGAGCGTGTCGATGTGCGACATGCCGCCGATCATTTGAAGGAAGATGACGTTCTTGGCTTTGCCAAAGCCGGGGCCATCTGCCGCAAACGTCCTGCCGCCGAGGCCATGCAGCACGGTGACGCCGAGGGAGGCTTTGGCCCACTTTTCGCAAAAAGAGCGGCGGGTGACATCGCAAAGGGCTAAGGGCGAAGGGCTAAGGGAAGATTTCATGGTGGGCGAGAGCGTGCGAGCTTGGTGTGAGTTTAGGCTTGGAGCGTGAAAGACTTTCTGGCAGGCTGGCCGCCTATGAGAACGACCTTTCGATTCGAAACCCTGAATGTTTGGCAGAGGGCGGCGGATGTGAGCATGCTCGTTTTTGGCTGCGCAGACCGGCTGGAACGGGCGAAACAGTTCCGCTTCGCGGAGCAGCTACGCAGCGCCATGCTGAGCGTGACCAACAACATCGCCGAGGGCTCGGGGAGCATCTCGAAGAGAGAGTTTGCGCAGTTCATCAACTTCGCTCGGCGGTCCGTTTTCGAGGTCGTGAACATGCTGGTCATGGTTGAACGACACGGACTGCTGGACCGCAATGAAAGTGCTTGTTGGCTCACCGAGCTCGAAGGTATCAGCAAGATGCTCGAAGCCTTCCGCAAGACCCTTCTCGGCTCTTTGCGGAATGCGGCGCTCGTCATCGCTGGCTCTCTCGTTCTCATGTCGCTCTGGCTTGGAAACTCTTAGCTCTACGCCCTTCGCTCTTCGCGTTTACTCCACGAAGACAAACTCCCGCGTGTTGAACAGCACCCAGCTCAGGTCTCGCGTGGTGAGGCCATTGCCGAGGGCGGCGACGGCATCGGCGAGTTCCTCGGGCTTGGGTTTGCGGCTGAAGAAACTGAGGTAAAGGCTCTCGACCTGCTGCTCGGGGGATTTTTGGCCGGTGGCGGTTTGGATGACGAGAGAATCCTCCTGACCGATGACTTTTTGAGCCTCGCCATTCATGAGCATGAGTACCTGCGGGATGCTGCCTTCATCACTGCTGCTATCGGCGATCTGGCGATCACTCTGGCCGAACATGCGGAGGAAGTGCTGATCCTTCTCCGGCTGCGGCAGCTCGGAGGCGCGGGCGAGCACGAGGCCGTTGCGCACGGGCGGGGTGATCTCGACGCTGTCATCGCCATCACCGGCGGGCTGCATCTGCTTCTTTTTGCGGTTTTTCGCGTTCGGCTTGGCACCGCCGTATTGGCGCATGCCCTGTGCGGCTTTTTCGATGTCGGCCTTGAGGGATTCGGGCGTCATGCCCTCGCCGAGATTCACCTTCATCACCTCGGCATACTTGGCTCCGCGATGGGCGTGAAATTTATCCACCTCCTTGCCGACGACGAGCGTGGCGCAGGAGTCCCAAGCCTGCTCGGCGCTCATGCGGCGCAAAACGGGGCCAGGGAAGAGGTAAGGGCCGCCATCGGCCATTTCGTGGCTGGTGGCCTCGCGTTGATAGGCCTGCGTGTTGCACAGGAGACGGGTGAATTGCTTCAGGTCGAATTTCAGCCGCACCATCTCGGCGGCCAGATGATGGAGCAGGGCTGGATTCACGCTGGCCTCGGGATCATCGAGATCGGTGACGGGTTCTTTGATGCCCACGCCGAAGACGCGTTTCCACATGCGGTTGGCGATGGTCATGGCAAAGCGCGGATGGTCCGGCGAGGTCATCCACTTGGCGAACTGCGTGCGCAGATCCTCTTCGTTCTTCGTCTGCACGTTTTGGTAGGCTTTCTTGGTCTTGTCATCGGCCCAGGTGACGAGTTTGGGCTTCACGGGGTCGCCGGGTTTGCCGTCGTCGTATTTGTAATCATCCGGCAGCTTCAAATCGTTCTCCGTGCTGTCCTCCACGGCCATCGCGTTGACGCGGAGGATGTTTTTGGCCTGCTGCTGGAGACGCTTGTCATCCAGCGAGGCGAGTGCCTGACGCATTTGTTTGCCGTTGTAGCCCGCATTGCCACGCGTGCCGTAGGTCTCGGTGGCACCAAAGAAGGCCGCCATCTCGAAAAACTGCCGCTGCGTCCAATCGGCGAAGGGATGATCGTGGCACTGGGCGCAGGAGACATTCGCGCCGAGGAAGGTGCTGAGCGTGAGGGAGAGATTATCCAGCCGCATCCCGGCATCGCGAAGGAGATAACCCGTGGCTCCTTGGTCGAGCAGCTTGCCATCGGCGGTCATCATCGCGAAGACCATCTGGTTCCACGGCACATTGTCGGCGATCTGGCTCTTCAACCAATCCTGGTAGGTGTAAAAGCGGGCCTTTTGAGCCACATCGGCCACGCGGAGCATATCGGCGAGGTAGTTGAAGAGGTGGCTGCGGTAGCCATCGGAGTTGAGGAGCTTGTCGATGACCTTCGCCCGCTTGGAAACGCTTGTGTCGTTGATGAAATCGAGCGCTTCCTCCCGCGTGGGGATGCGCCCGGCGATATCGAGATACACGCGGCGCACGAATTGCTCGTCGGAGGCCAGCGGGTTCGGCTTCTGGCCCGCTTTGGAGAGACCGCCATCGACGAGCATGTCGATGCGAGCCGCCGCCTGCGCGAGATTGGGGTCCGCGGGGATGCCGAGGCCTTCCGGCTTCAGCGTCTTCGCCGCCTGCTGGTCCTCGGGGCTGAGTTTATCGAGCGCCAGGCGATACACATAGCCATTGCGCACCTGGAGGAAGACCTGGCCGTTTTCGATCCCGCGGAAGGTCGCCTCGAGTTTGCGCCCCTGCGCATCCGTCCAGGTGCGGTAAGCCTTGTCCTCCGCCTGTAGGCATGGGGTGAACAAAACGAAGGCGAGGAGAGCAATGAGGCGCGTCTTCATGGGGGTGGTGAGCGGCTTTAACGTTGAAGACATGGGCAAGTTGCGCCTGAATTTCACGAACGAAGACTCTACCGGAAATTATATTGTCACGTGGTGCCGATGGATTCGGTATGGAGCATTTCCTCGCCGAAGAATGGGCAAACGCGGGTCGTATATGGCTCTTCCATGCTCAAACTCCTCACTGCGATTGTTTTGATGTCCGCCATGCTGAACGCCGCTGTTCCGGCGGTGACGAGGACGTTTTATGTATCAGGCGTCGAGTGCGGGAGCTGCGTCTATATGGTGCAGCAATCCATCGGCGAGACGAAGGGCGTGGAGGATGTGCAGGTGGTGCAGATCATCGACAACTACGCTCAGGTGACCTTCAACCCAAAGGCCGTGAGCGACCATCAAATCGCCCAGGCCGTGCGTGAGGCGATCCCACTGCATGGCACGCCGTATCTGGCGACGCTACGCGTGAAGATGCCGCAGTATGCGAAGCACAAGGCGGCGATCGATCAGCTCTTCGCAGGCTGGAAAGGATCGGTGACGCTCGTGCCATCCCTGGAGGTCAAAGACGAGTTTGCGATCCATTTTGAGCCTTTGAAGCCCGACACGAAAAAGACCGAACCCCATGGCTGGAGCTTCGCGACCTTCACCGAGGCCATGAAAGGCCTCGGCGTGGACTTCACCCTGCTGCAGGAAGGTCAATAACTGAGGCAGGAGCTCAGCCAGTTCGATCTGATCCTTGCCGAAGCGTGTGCCGTGCTTACTTTCGGACTCATGAATGATACCTCGCCTGCCGCTGACGCTCTTCAGATGGAGCTTTATGCCCGAATGCCTGCGAGGAAACGCGTGCGCCAAGCCATCACTCGCAGCGCTTCGTTGAGGAAGATGGTTTGGCAGCGAGTTGTCGAGGCCCATCCCGCTGCCAGTGCTGACCAGTTGCGCCTGGCTTTTGCCAGCCGGTGGCTGGGCGAGGGACTCGCGGAGCGGGTGTATGGAGGTGTTCAGCATGGATGAGACCTTGATGCTGGCCATCGAGGTGGCCATGGTCTTTGAGAACTTGGGCGTGGACTACTTTATCGGCGGTTCGTTGGCCAGTTCGCAGCATGGGGTGCCACGCGCAACTTTGGATGCAGACATGGTGGCGAGGCTGACGCCGACTCACGCCAGACCTCTCCTGCAGGCGCTGGGTGAAGCCTGGTATGCGGATGAAGCCGCGATCCGTGAGGCGATCTCGGCTAAGTCGTCGTTTAATCTCATCCATCTCGACACGGCGCAAAAGGTGGACGTATTCGTCTCCAAGGAACGGCCTTTTGAGCAGAGTCAGTTTGCCTCGGCCATGCGCCTGTCACTTGGAGATGATGACGTCCATCACGAACCCTACTTCGCCAGCGCCGAGCACTCCATCCTGGCGAAGCTCGAATGGTTCCGCCTGGGTGGAGAACTCTCAGATCGCCAGTGGAATGACATACTCGGCATCCTGCGAGTTCAGTCAGGGAAACTGGATCAGGACAGCCTGCGGACCGAGGCGCGAGGACTCGGCGTGGCTGACCTGCTGGAGAAGGCATTCGCGGCAACGCCTCAGTAGCTCAGCCAAGGACTCAGCCACTTCTCGGCCACAGCCAGCGGCATGCTTTTTCTCGCGGCGTAATCTTCGACCTGATCTTTACCGAGGTCGGTGGAGATGCCGAAGTAGCGGGCTTGCGGGTGATTGAAGTAGAGGCCGCTGACGCTGGCACCGGGGTGCATGGCGTAGCTTTCGGTGAGCTCGCAGCCGGTTTTGGCGGTGGCGTCGAGGAGAGCGAAGAGGGTCTTTTTCTCGGTGTGGTCCGGCTGGGCGGGATAACCAGGCGCGGGGCGGATGCCGCGATATTTTTCGCGGATGAGCTCGTCGTTGTTGAGGTCGCCGGGCTTTTCGATGCCGCACTGGAAGCGGGCCTGCTGATGCATCCATTCGGCGAAAGCTTCCGCGAGACGGTCGGCGAGGGCTTTGACGATGATGCTGGAATACGGGTCGTTCACCGCATCGTAGGTTTTGGCATACTCATCGCCGCCATGGATGGTGACGGCGAATCCGCCGATGTAGTCGGTCCGGCCGCTGTCCTTCGGCGCGATGAAGTCGGCGAGGGCGTAGTTCGGCGTGTCCTTCTTGATCTGCTGCTGGCGGAGCGTGTGCAAGGCGGTGCCGTTCGCGAGCACGATGTCGTCACCGACGCTGTTGGCCTCAAAGTAGCCGACGACGCCTTTGGCGGTGAAGCGCTTCTCTTTGATGATGAGATCGAGCAACGCATTCGCATCGCGATAGAGCTTGGCAGCCTCGGCTTCGGCGCCGGCTTTTTTGTCGGCTTCGTCCCAGGCGCTGGAGAAAGTTTGCTCCTTCGAATTCCAGCGGCCACGCAGCTCCCAAGTGTGGAAGAAGGGCGACCAGTCGATGAAGCGGCGCAGCTCTTCGATGGAAGGTAGGATCGTTTCCACGCCCAGTTTGGTGGGTTTGGCGATTTCGACGGTGTTCCAGTCGCAGGTGAACTTGTTCGCCCGAGCGGCGTCGATGCTGAGAATGTCGCGGGCCTTCTTCTGGCCGTATTTGGCACGCATTTCGTCATGCCGTGTCTCGTTTTGAGCCACGAAGGCCGCTTTGTGCTCCTCGCTGATGAGCGAAGTGGTCACTGGCACGGAGCGTGAGGCATCCAGCACATGCACGACGGGGCCGGAGTAATGCGGGGCGATCTTGATGGCGGTGTGCGCGGCGCTGGTGGTGGCACCGCCGATGAGCAGCGGCACTTTGAAGCCCTGGCGCTCCATCTCGGAGGCCACATGCGTCATTTCATCGAGCGATGGCGTGATCAGGCCGGACAGGCCGATGACATCCGCGCCGATCTCCCGCGCCTTTTCCAAGATCTTGTCGCACGGCACCATGACGCCGAGGTCGGTGACTTCAAAGCCATTGCAGGCCAGCACGACGCCGACGATGTTTTTGCCGATGTCATGCACATCCCCTTTGACGGTGGCGATGAGGAATTTGCCGCCTCCCTGCTGTGCTGCCTCAGCGGGGATCAGATCTGCGGCGGTCAGGCCTTTTGCGGAGCCGCTTGATAAGGCGTCGGCTCCTCCTGAACGAGGCTGGATTTCCTGCCCGCGTTGCGCAGCAGCTCCAGGGAGTCCTGTTCGATCTGGTTGAACAATTGTGCTGTCTCCGCGTCCAGTTTGGGCGAGAAATTGCGCCAGGAGCCGGTCAGAGTAGGCTGGGTTGTCGAGGTGTTCATGGTATTCTTCTTTGAGGGTTAGTTCGCCGATTTCGCGGAGTTCATCAACGGATTTATGGATACGCCCGGCCAGCCACTCCAGGCTTTGGATGGCCGGATAGCCATGAGTGGTGTTGTCGAGCACGACGACTTTGAAGCCTTCGCGGCCGCCAAATTCTTCGACGAGCCGCAAAGTGGTCACAGGTGCTTGGAAATGGCCGTTGGCGGCACGTTTCAGCGGCACGACGCGGCCTGTGCCCTCGATGGCTCGGCGAAGCATGTTGCGCACGGCCAGAGGCCAGGGCGCGTAGATGTAGCGCACGTCGATGGCGCAACCACAGGCAAAAGCTCGTTCAAAGTGTTCACGGCTGCGGGTGTGATTTTGCAGCGTGCCGTCCATGATGAGAATGACGCGTTCACGCGGCGGAAGTCCATCGGTGGCCGTGGTTTTGCCGCTGCCCTGGCCTCCGGCATTGAAAAGCACCACATCGCCTGGTTTGGCGGCGCTTACGATCTTTTCAAACATCCAATCCACAAAAGCACCAGCAGGCTCCAGCGTGGCGACGCTCCATTTCTGGCGGCTCTCGCGGGTGGCGGAGTAGTCGGGGCTGAGTTCCTGGACGTTGTTGCGGTCGAGGACGTTGGCAAAACGGCGCTTGTACGCGCAGGCAGCGGATTCGAGGTCGGCAGCCAGCTCAGCAGCGAACTTCACCTCAACGCGACGTTCTTCGAGACTCAGACCCGGATAAGGCGTGTAGGTAAAACCTTCGACAGCGGTGACGTCACCGCCGCTTTCCAGAGCCTTCACGGTTTTGTCAGCGATTTCGATGAGCAGCTCACGCTCACGCTTTTTCCGCGCCTTTTCGGCTTCCATCACGGGTGTGAGCACAGCGACGCTTTGCTTCATCACGCGGGCGGATTTCACCACCTGTGGGAGGAACATTTTGCCTTCGCCGAAGAGGTCGCCGACGACCTTCATGCCGTCCATGAGCGGGCCTTCGATGACTTTGAGCGGCACGCCGTATTTGACGAGCGCCTCCTCGGTATCGGGGATGATGAAATCGGTGATGCCTTTGAGCAGCGCATGCTCCAGACGCTTCTCGACGCTGGCTTCACGCCAGGAGAGATCGGCTTCGGCACGCTTGGCTCCGGCGACGCCTTTGAACTGCTCCGCAAACTCGACGAGTGCTTCGGTGGCACCCGGGTTGCGATTGAGAAGCACGTCCTCGACCTTGGTGAGCATGTCCTTCGGGATGTCCTCATACACTTCGAGCATGCCGGCGTTCACGATGCCCATATCCATGCCGGCTTTGATGGCGTGGTAGAGGAAGGCGCTGTGCATGGCTTCACGCACCTTGTTGTTACCGCGGAAGCTGAAGCTGATGTTGCTCACGCCGCCACTGACTTTGGCGCCGGGGAGGTTTTCTTTGATCCAGCGTGTCGCGTTGATGAAGTCGAGAGCGTAGTTGTTGTGCTCCTCCATGCCAGTCGCAACGGTGAGGATGTTCGGGTCAAAGATGATGTCCTGTGGATTGAAGCCCACTTCATCGACGAGAATGCGGTAGGCCCGCTCGCAGATGCGGATCTTGTCTTCGTAGGTCGCGGCTTGGCCTTTTTCATCGAAGGCCATCACCACGGCGGCGGCACCGTAGCGTTTGATGATGCCCGCACGCTCGCGGAAGGCCTCTTCGCCTTCCTTCATCGAGATGGAGTTCGCGATGCCCTTGCCTTGCAGCATCTTCAGACCGGCCTCGACGACCTCCCACTTCGACGAATCGACCATGATAGGCACTTTCGTCACCTCCGGCTCAGTTTGCAGCAGGGCGAGGAACTGCGTCATCATCTCGACGCCGTCGATGAGGCCTTCGTCCATGCACACGTCGATGACGTTGGCACCGTTTTCGACCTGCTGTCGTGCGACGCTGACCGCCTCCTCCAGCTTGCCTTCTTTGATGAGCTTGGCGAATTTCGGTGAGCCAGCCACGTTCGTGCGCTCGCCGATCATGAGGTAGTTCGCGAGCTTCGTGTGATTGTAGGCCATCGTGCCTGACAAACGCATGATCGGCTCAGGTGTCGGCACATGACGCGGCTCGATGCCCTTCACTGCCTTCGCGATGGCTTCGATGTGCGCCGGCGTGTTGCCGCAGCAGCCGCCCATGATGTTCACGAAGCCTGATTTGGCGAAATCCATCGCGAACTCGGCCATGTGATGCGGCAGCAGGTCAAAGCCCGTCGGTGCCAGAGCATTCGGCAGGCCCGCATTCGGATACGCGGAGACAAAGCAGCCCGCTTTCGCCGCGAGCTCCTCGATATACGGCCTCATCTCATCAGGACCCGCCGAGCAGTTCATGCCGATGCTCAGTGGCTTGACATGCATCATCGCATTCAGGTAAGCCTCCACATCCTGCGCAGACACCAGCGTGCGGCCCTTCACCATCGCGGCGGAGATCTGCACCGGCAGCTCGACGTTGTCTTGCTCAAACACTTCCTGAATAGCAAACAGCGCCGCTTTCGCATTCAGCGAATCGAAGATCGTCTCCACGAGCAGCGTGTCACTTCCACCCGCGATCAAAGCGCGGATCTGGTGCATGTAAGCCTGCTTCACCTGATCAAAGGTGATCGGGCGAAACGCCGGATCATCGGCATCGACCTGGAAGTTCAGCGACACCGTCATCGGCCCGATGGCACCGGCGACGTAGCGCTTCACGCCCGTGTCATTCGCCACGCGGTCCGCCCATTTCCGGCACTGCTGCGCCGACATGAAATTGATGTCCCACGCGACCTCATTGACGTAGGCGTTTTCGATCACGCTCTGGTAGAACGCCGGGTCCTTCCGCCCGCCATGATCACGCGGGTCCTCAATGAAGAGATCACTCTGCGCCACGGAGGTCGCCCCAAAGGTATTCGTCTCGATGATGTCCGCCCCGGCCTCCAGGAAGCGGCGATGAATGTCCTCAATAATTTCAGGCTTCGTGATGCTCAGGATGTCTCCGTTGTTGAGCAGGTCCTTCTCGTTCTTGGCAAAGCGAGTGCCGCGAGCCGCCGTTTCGTCGAGGACGCCCTTGGCCTTGTACTCGCGGATGGTCGTGCCCATGGCTCCGTCGATGACCAGGATACGCTGGCGCATGGCGGCTTCGAGTTCAGGGCGGCAGTTGGAACGGGCGGGCATGGTCCGAGACTACCCACGAGCAGCCAAGGGTCAACCCTTCGCATCAACGCATCATGATTTGTGTATATGAAATTTTTAACAAGGTGTTTGTCCCCCGTTTTGAATGCTTTGCTTGATCGACCTCACCGCGACTACTTCAGCAACTTCGCGACCTTCTCTTCCAGATTGGCGCGTGCGGCAGTATCGATCACCATGCCTTTTTGATCCACCAGCCACATGGCCGGAATCGAGTTGATGCCGTAGTTTGAGGAGATTTCATTCTTCCAGCCCTTGCCGTCGAAGAACTGCGGCCAGTCCATGCCTTTTTGCTTCACAAAGGACTCCAACTTTTCTTTGTCTGAATCCAGAGAGATGCCGACGATTTCAAAGCCTTTCGGATGCAGCTCCTTGTAGGCTTTCAGCACGTTTGGCAACTCCGCCACGCATGGTCCACACCAGGTGGCCCAGAAGTCGATGAGCACCACTTTGCCGCGCATCTTGGATACATCGACCTCGCGACCATCCACGGCAGTGAATTTCAGATCGAGTGGCTTGGATTTCAAATCTGCGGTGGCCTTGATTTTTTTGAGGGCTTTTTCGGCGGAGGTTTTGTTTTCGCTGCTAGCATCAGGCGCTTTGACGAGGGCTTCGAGTTCAGCGGTGAGATTTTCAAAAGCGGGCGCACCCACTGTGTCACGCGACTTCTCGACCTGGCTGTTGAAGACAACAGCTGTCCAGCGCGCTGGGTTCTTGTCGGATGCTTTCATTGCAGCAGCATAAGCAGCGTCGAAGTCCTTGAGGCCCGCTTTGAAGTTGGCAAATGCCTCCTCTCGAGATTTGGGCTTCTCCTTGGGCTTCTTGATCGCCTCAATGGCTTCCTCAACTTTTTTCCACTCGTCGTCGCCAGGTGCAGCGAGAAGTGATGACGAAATGGTCAGGACAAGAGTCGTGACCCCGATTTGGAGAAGGCGGTGAGCATTCATAGTGGCACCCTAAACGGGACCAACACCGGCAGCCAATCTTTTAGGCAAAGATTTCTGCCACAGCCTTTCCTTTGCCGTCTTCGGTGACGTAGAAGGGGCGGCCTTCGATCTCGAACTCGGTCTTCGAGCGGATGCCTATCGCCGTCATGATCGTGGCGTGCAGGTCCATGACACTGAAGGGATTCTGAGAAGATGCCTTTTTTAACAAGAAACGACTTCAGGCTGTAACTGCCTGCTAAAAAGCCCTGGCTGAATGGAAATCCTCGTCACAGCCCCCGTATTCTGCGGGCCATGATCCGCCGACTTTTCCCGCTCCTCGCCCTTCTCGCTGCTCAACCGCTTCACGCGGAGTTCCAAGCCGGGGCCGCGGTGATCGACATCACGCCGCCGAAGCTGCCGGTGCTGGTGAATGGCGGGATGCTGAGTCGCTACCTCGACAAGATCCACACGCGGGTGAATGCCCGCGCCATCGTGGCGACGGATGGGAAGGAGTCGGTGGCGATCGTGGTGGTGGATAGCTGCATGATGGGACGTGAGCTGCTGGATGAGGCGAAGAAGGCGGCGGCGGCGAAGACGGGCATCGCCACGGATCACATGCTGATCTCCGCCACGCATTCGCATACGGCTCCGGCTTCGATGGGATGTCTCGGCACGGAGGCGGATCCGGCTTATGTGCCTTTTTTGAAGGAGAAACTCGTCGAAGCCATCGCGGCGGCTCAAAAGGCGCTCAAACCGGCCCGCATCGGTTTTGCGAAGGAGGACGCGGCGGCCTTCACCGCGCTGCGTCAGTGGATTCGCAGGCCGGACAAGCTCGCGGAGGACCCTTTTGGCAACCTGAGCGTCCGCGCCAACATGCACGCCGGTCGCGTGTGGGAGGATGTGACCGGCGAATCCGGCCCCGAGGACCCGGATCTCTCGCTCATCTCCATTCAAAGCGCCGATGGCAAGCCGCTGGCCGTGCTGGCGAACTTCTCCATGCACTACTTTGGCGACAAGGACATCAGTGCCGACTACTTCGGCCTCTTCTCGGAAGGGCTGAAGCAGCGTATCGATCCGCAGGGCGGCATGGTAGGCATCATGTCCCACGGCTGCAGCGGTGACATCTACCGCGTCGATTACAAAGTGCCGGAGAAAGACCGCCCGAAGCCCACCATCGACGCGTATACGCAGGGCCTGCTCGACATCGCGATGAAGGCCTACACGCAAATCGAGTATCGCAGCGATGTCGATGTGGCCATGGCGGAGCGACGCATGACGCTGAAATACCGCGTGCCGGACAAACAACGCCTAGAATGGGCCCAGCGCATCGTCGCGGAGATGGGCGATCGTTTGGCGAAGACGCCGACGGAGGTCTATGCCCGCGAGCAGATCCTCCTCCACGAGCGCCAGCAGACGGAGATCGTCGTGCAGGCACTGCGCATCGGCCCCATCGGCATCGCCACCACGCCGAACGAGACCTATGCGATCACCGGCCTCAAGATCAAAGCCGCCAGCCCGCTGCCGCACACCATGGTCATCGAGCTGGCGAACGGTGGCGATGGCTACATCCCGCCGCCGGAGATGCATGCCTGGGGCGGTTACAACACCTGGGCCGCACGTTCCGCTGGTCTCGAAGTCATGGCCGAGCCGAAGATCACGCAGGCCGCCATCGCGTTGCTCGAAACGGTGAGCAAGGCCCCGCGCAAAGCCTGGGTGCTGCCTGCCACGGCCGCCGCGAAGGCCACAGCGGATCTCGGTCCGCGTTCGTTCTGGCGCTTGAATGAATTCACCGGCCCCGTGGCCGCCGATGTCACGAAGAACCAGCGCCACGTCACCTACGAGGGCGGGGTGGCCTATTACCTCGATGGCCCGCCTGGCGGGCAGCGTGCGCCTCACTTCGTCGGGGGGCGTTTGTGCTCCGATCTCAGCGGCCTCGGTGAGGACTACACGCTCTCGATGTGGATCTGGAACGGCATGCCCAATGACGCCCGCGACTTCTCCGGCTGGTTTTACTCTCGCGATCACAACCATGGCACCAGCGCCTTCGGCGAGCACCTCGGCATCGGCGGCAAAAGCGGAAACACCGGCAAACTCGTCTTTCAGGCTGGTGAGGCGCAGTTCGCCGGCAAAACCGAGCTTCCACGCTGGACTTGGCAACACATCGCCCTCGTGCGAAAAGGCGGTAAAGTGCTCGTCTATCTCAATGGAGTCCTCGACCTCGAAGCGATGGCACCCGCCGTGAAAATCCCCGCCCTCTTCCTCGGCGGCCGCAGCGACAACGCCGACAACTGGGAAGGGCGCCTCGATGAAATCGCCGTGTTTGAGCGGGCGCTGAGCAGCGACGAGATCGCCCGGCTTGGGGTGAAGTGAGCGGGCCAGCGAGCCTCGTCGCGTCTTGAAAATGCCACCTTGGCGGAGTTGACATTTCTCGGCTTCGCCATGAGGAGCGGACCCGCATGAAAATTGCTTTTTTACTCTGCGCCGCCCTTCTCTTCTCATCCATCACCCGTGCGGAGCAAGTCGCCGCTTATCCGGCGGCGAAACCGCTGGTGGACTTTACCTTCCCGGACGGTTGGGAGATTCAAAACGAAGGTGATGGCCTGCTGGCGCATCCGAAGGACGATGACAGCTTCCTCGTGCTGGTGATGCCGCTAGAGTCTACCAATGAAGAGGTGGATAAGGCCCTCACCGAAACGAAGGAACTCCTCGCCGAAGACTACAA